>CALXZR010000118.1 GCA_944393295.1 uncultured Clostridia bacterium | reverse complement strand
CATTATTATTTGAAGAAGCTTTTTTACCTAAATTATTTAAAAAGCTTTCTGCTGTTCTAAATGCAAAACCTGTATTTCTGTTACTTGCTGCCATAACAGGTTCTTTTTCATTTATCTTATATGTTTTTATGTTTCTATTATTTTTACTTCCATATGTCCAACTGTAATTAGAATCTTTAAACATTTCATTTTTGTTATTATCTGGCTCTCCAAATGCTTCTTGATAACCTTCTAATAATTCTTCTGGTATTTCATTTAAAAATCTAGATACTGGATTATAGCTTGTTGAGCCGAATACTGTTCTTTGCTTACTACATGTTAAAAATAAGTTTTCTTTTGCTCTAGTAATTCCAACATAGCATAATCTTCTTTCTTCTTCTAGCTCTTGAGGATCCATCATAGATTGATATCCCGGGAAAATTCCTTCCTCCATACCAACTAAAAATACTACTGGGAATTCCAAACCTTTCGCACTATGTAATGTCATTAATGTAACGGAATCTTCTTGTTCTTCCATATTATCTAAATCACTTGACAATGTTATTCCTTCTAAAAATTCTGATAATGAATTTTCTGCAAATTCTTCTTCAAATTCAATTGCAACTGTCAATAACTCATCTAAATTTGCAATTCTATTTTCTGCTTCGATTGTATTTTCCGCTTCTAAAGCCTTTGTATATCCTGTTTTCTTAAGCGTTAATTTTATCAATTCAGAAACACTAAGTTCATCTTTTTTACTTTTCAATTCTTCTATAACATTTACAAATTCTCTTGAATTTAAAAATACTCTATTTAAACCAAATTCATCTGCCTTTTTTATAACTTCATACATAGAAGTTCCACTTGCTTCAGCAATTTGCTCTACTTTATCTAAACTTGTTTTCCCGATTCCTCTTTTAGGTTCGTTTATTATTCTTTTTAAACTCAAATTATCATTGCCATTTTGTATTAATCTTAAATATGCAATAGTATCTTTAATCTCTTTCCTTTCATAGAATTTTAACCCACCAACAATTTTATATGGTATATTTTCTCTTCTTAAAATATCCTCTATTGCTCTTGATTGAGTATTCATTCTATAAAGCACAGCAAAATCTGAATACTTATAATATTCTTCTCTCTTTAGATGTTCAATTTGCTCTACAATATATGATGCCTCATCATATTCATTTTCTGCTTGATATACTTTAGGTAAATTACCTTCATCGTTCTGTGTCCATAATTCCTTTTTGTATTTAACTTCATTATTTTTTATAACAGCATTTGCAGCCTTTAATATATTTCCTGTACAACGATAATTTTGTTCCAATTTAATAATTTTAGTACCTGGAAAATCTCTTTCAAAATTCAATATATTAGAAATATCAGCACCTCTAAAACTATATATTCCTTGATCATTATCTCCAACAACTGTAATATTTCCATTTTTAGATGCAAGCATTGTAACTAATGTAAATTGTGATTTATTAGTATCTTGATACTCATCTACTAAAACATATTGAAATTTGCTAGAATAGTATTCTAATATATCTGGATTTTCTTCTAATATTTTAATTGCATAATTAATAATATCATCAAAATCAATTGCATTATTCTCTTTTAACCTTTTTTGATATAGCTCATATACAGTTGCAATTTTTTCTTTTCTAAAATCCCCATTTGCTCTTAACATATATTGATCTGGTTCTAGCATTTCATTTTTTACATTACTAATTTCTGATAAAACTGCTCTATCATTAAATAGTTTATCATCAATTGCTAAATCTTTCATACAACCTTTTACTAAAGTTTTTTGATCAGATGTATCAAAAATTATGAAAGAAGAATCAAAACCAATTCTATCTATAAATTTTCTTAAAATTCTAACACAAATAGAATGGAATGTCCCCATCCAAATATCTTTTGCATCATCACCAACAATATTTGCAATTCTTTCTTTCATCTCATTTGCAGCTTTATTTGTAAATGTAATTGCTAATATATTCCAAGGTTTAACACCCTTTTCTCCTATTAAATATGCTATTTTATGTGTTAAAACTTTAGTCTTACCACTACCAGCCCCTGCAATAACCAAACATGGGCCTTCTGTATTAATTACTGCTTCATATTGTTTATTATTTAAACCTTCTAAAACATTTTGCATAACACTCTTCCTTTCAAATACTTGTTTGCGTTTTTAATTTTACTATATAAAAAATAAAAAAGCAAGTACAATTTTATACTTGCTCTCTCAAAATATCTCCATAAATCTCATTTTTTATCATTAAATCATAATTTTTAATTAATTTTTATTATTACTAATAATTTTCTCTAATAACAATTCCAAGCATTCATCTATTTCTGCAACACATGACCTATATGTTTCAATATCATATCCCCAAGGGTCTTTTATATCAATTTTATCATGATATTCTCTATCATATCCCACATATTCTTTCATTGTGAAAACCTTACCTTCTAATTCTGGATATATTCTCAAAACATCTCTTCTGTGCCTAGATGTTGCACATAATATTAAATCCATTTCTTTTATATTTGAATTTACTATATTTGTTGCTCTATGCTTACTCATATCAATTGAATATTCGTCTATCATAACTCTTCTTGCTTCCCAAGTTGATTTATCTCCATCTTGTGCATAAACTCCACACGAATATACTTCTACATTTTCTATTTTTTTATCTTTCAATTTTTGTTTCAATAACCACTCTGCCATTGCACTTCTACATATATTTCCTGTACATATAAACATTATTTTCATTTTGTTTTACCTCTATCTTCTCTAGTTTCATAGTTATATTTTAACATTACATGTTCTAATATTCAATAATTTATTTTCATTTTTCTTAATATACAACCTATATCATCATTGCAAAAAGACCTAACAAAAATCCAATAATATTTCCAATAGCCCCCATTCTTCCATGATATAATTTATTTGATTCAGGAATTAATTCTCCAGACACTCTGATAGACATTCAAATTTGAACTACTCTAATTTATTGAGTAGTTCATCCCTAATTTAATTCTTCTTAAAATTCTCCTTTTTGAACTATTCAAATTATTCGAATAGTTCAATTTCTTTTTATTTTGCTTATTTCAACATTTACAAGACTTTTTCTTTCTATTCCATTCAAACCCAAAATCACTTCTTTTTATTTTACACATTTCTCCATTACCACGATAAAAAACAATTCCTTCTATATAGTGATTTTCAAGATATCGTTTTATCCCTTCATAATCTCTTGGTACATTTTCTAATATTCTCTTTCCATGCTTTTCTAAAATATCTGTACCCAAATTATATGGATTGCCATTTATATGTTTTCCAATAAGCTCATAAGTTCCATTTTCTAGGTTATCATCCTTTTGTCTTGCATAAGCTTCTAAATAATATTTAGCATTAGGGTCATCCTCTGTACATAGAAGCCAATGTGGAAAGTGCCCTGTTATTGGGTCAGGCATCTCTTGGCAAGGAATTGCTCCTTTAGGTAATACTCTTCCTTTTTTATAATCATATCTTCTATAAATTTTCCCATCTTTTATTAAACAACATGTCCCATCTATTTTTTCTGTTGCCCAACCTTCTCCATCTAATACCCATTGACATTCAGGTTCTACTCCATTTAAGCACTTTGCTATTTTATGATTCTCAAATTGTCTTTTAAAAAGTGTTTTCATTTTTTTCATATATTACTATCGCCCTTTTTAAGTATACTAGTTATTATAATTTTATATATTTACGTCTAGTAACCAATCTATTATATTTTTATGTATAATTCCATTTTGAGAAAAATCAGTTTTATCCATAGAAAGCACATATTTAGGATAGTTATCATTTATTGTCTTAAATGCTCCAAATTCCCTCTCTACTACTTTTGCATCATTTAGTAAATATGCTACTTGAAAATACTCTTTTTTACCACTTTTTGTAGCCATAAAGTCAATTTCCCCCGGATTTAATTTTCCAATATATACTTCATATCCTCTCGCTAATAATTCATTAAATACAACGTTTTCTATTGCAAAACTCTTATTTATTTCGAAATTGTTGTTTTTTATTTGTGCAATTCCTAAATCTGTCATATAGTATTTATTTAAAGTTTTTAATATTGCTTTTCCGTGAATGTCATATCTATATATTTTTTCAACTATTAATGCTTTGCATAATGC
>CALXZR010000117.1 GCA_944393295.1 uncultured Clostridia bacterium | reverse complement strand
ATCCACAAACGTGGTTTTGCCGAATATATTGTGAAAACTCACATCTACTCGTCAAAGTACAGATGTGAGCTTTTTTTATTTATGTAGTTGCTTATCAACCCAGTTCTTATACAGAACTGCTGTCAAGGCAACGTTTAATGTTAAAGATAACATTAAGGATATTATATAATCAGAAAAACCATAAAAAGATTTTAAGATATATTTATTTTCCTGTTCTATTTGCCCATAAATCAGGCAGTCTTGATTATATTAATCATGATGCAGGTGTAATTAATATTAATGATAACTTGTATTATATTGGGATTTTTATATATAATTTAAAATTTAAAGATGGCAATAGAAAATTAATGGGATTATTAGGAAAAACTGTTATTGACTATTTATTAAAATTATAAACTTATTAAAAATTTGAATAGTAATAGATTATGTTAAATTTGCAAAATCAACATAATTATGGTACAATAATAAAAGACGAGACATTTTTTATTGATACATCAGTAACTAGTAACCCACTTTTTTAGTAGTGCAAAAGCACAGGAGGACATCAAATGTTAGATGTAAATGTAGGTATCCTTGTAAGAGATACCATCAACAGAGAGGTTGCTGCAAATGCAGTCACTCTGGAAGACGTATGCAAGATGCAGCCAATCGCTAAGGTCTCTGGTAAAAACAGCTACACCATACTGGGAATCCAGTGGGAAGACGTGACTATCTTGGTAATGGTACAATTTACCGAGAAACAGGGCGTACGCGTTATCGGAGTTAAAACATGTGATTGGTAAGTCAGTCTAAAAGGAAAAACTCCCTTTTGCTCCCTCGCAAGAGAGAGTTTTTCTTTTTAAATTTTAAAATTAAAAGTATACATTTTATAAAAAATATATTAAAATATATATAGTTGATAATTATAAACAGTGTAAATATATAAATTTATTTTTTTACAAATATTTATCATATATTAGAAAAAATTGATAATAAAAAGAATAATTAATAATAGATAAGGAGATATAAAAATGAGTAATGAGGAATTGCAAAAAGAAATAATAGAAATTCAAGAAAGAAATAGAAAAGTCGAATTAGATAAAAAATGGGAAACAAGTTTTATTAGAAAATTATGTATATGTATTTTAACATATATAGTAGTTATTATATATTCTTATATAGTAAGAAATTACGATAATATATTTTTTAGTTCATTAGTTCCAGTTATAGGTTTTACTTTATCAACTTTATCTTTAAAGTATATTAGAAATATTTGGGAAAAATACAATAAAAATAGCTAAAAATCCATAAAAAAGAAAATGTTTTAATTAAAAAGTTTAAGAGGTATAATATGAATAAAAAAAGATGGATAGTTTTAATTATAATACTTGTTGTTATATTAATAATTGGAGTAATATTTTTAACAAAAATAGTTAATCTTAGGCAAAAGGCAAATCGAATTTTGGGAAAAGATTATTGCACAGGAAATCACTACATTACAGCAGGAGATGCTTTAACTCCTTGGACTTGTGAGCTTTGCGGATATTCAGATATTAATCCAGATACAGATGAACCAGTAATTTGTAATAAATGTGCTAATTTAACTAAAAGATGTATGAAGTGCGGAAAATTAGAAAAGTAATAAAAAATTTAGAGTTTTAATATTAAAACCCCTACTAAAAAAACATATTATGTAAGATTCATTTTTTGGTAAAAAATAATTATGTACAAAAATATATTTTTATGCAAATAAATACCAACAAAAAATTAATTTTATATTGTCTAAATATTAGAAAGGTAAGGGTGATGCAAATGAATAAAAAAATATGGAAAATTCTATTAATACTATTAGTAATAATTATTGCTATATTTACTATATTATATATAGTAGATTTAAATAGAATGAAAAACGGACAAGAAGTATTTTTCAGTACATGGGGAAAAGATTATTCAGTCGGTGTAAAAAATGAAGAAAATATAGTGGATTCTCCAAAAATAGAAACTGATATGAATGTAGCTTTATCTTTAGAAGATGAAATAAGTGATAATTATGTATGGTGTGGAACTTTTAATTTAATTTGGAATGATTTAAAAAACGAAATAGCAAAGCAAGATATTGTATTTACACCTCAATTAGATATTGTTAGAAATTTAAATAAAGGAACATTTAATACTTCCTATTTATCAGAAGAAAGTTATTATAAAACATATGGACATCCAAGTTTGGAGCTAAAGCAAGATATTGAAAAAGAAATTAAAGAAAAATTTAATGAAACAAGTGATATTTTAGATGATTTTAATTGGCAAAATTCAAGTGAAAATGACTATTTTCTATATACAATGTTAAAGAAAAATTTTGAGTTTCCACAAGAGTTTTCAGAATTAGATAATGGAAAATTTGGGAATTTCGAAAATGTAAAATACTTTGGAATAAATGAGCAAACTAGTGAAGAAGTAAGAGATCAGGTACAAGTTTTATATTATGAATCTGAAGATGATTTTGCTATAAAATTATTAACAAAGGGAAATGATGAAGTTATTATATCAAGAGGAAATAGTAAATCTTCTTTTTTAGAAGCTTATGAAGAAATAAAAAATAGAGCTACAGAATACGTAAATAATGTAGGACTTACAAATTTATCTGAGAAAGATACACTTAAAGTACCAAATATTAATATAGATTTAAAACAAGAATTTACAGATTTAGAGCAAAAGCCTTTTTCATTTTCAAATGGAGATACTTATATAATAGAGAAAGCTTTGCAAACAATTAAATTTGAATTAGATAAAAAAGGAGGAAAAATCAAAAGTGAAGCAGGAATTATGACTAAAGAAACTGCAATTTTAGTTGGAAATGATCCAAGAAATTTTATCGTTGATGATACTTTTGATATATACTTAATAGAAAAGGAAAAGGAACTACCATATTTTGCATCTAGAATTTCAGATATATCTAAGGTACAAAAAGATGCTATAAAAATATCCAAATAATAAGTTAAAAGAGAATATTATTATTTAATAATATTCTCTTCAGAGTGTTGACAAAGTAAAAAAATTTTGTTAACACTCTTTCTTTTTTTGTAATTATGGTTTAAAATATAAGTGAATCTTTGATAATTACCAAAAAAAAAGATTTGATTAATGCAGATATTTCTTT
>CALXZR010000116.1 GCA_944393295.1 uncultured Clostridia bacterium | reverse complement strand
AAATGAAAATATTAGCTGTAGATACATCTTCAAAAATATGTGCAGTTGCAATATTAGAAGATAATAAAGTAATTGATGAAATAAAATTAGACAATGGAAAAACACATTCAGAAAATTTAATGCCAATAATTAAAGAAATCTTAGATCGAAATAGTCTAAATTTAAGTAGTTTTAATTTAATTGCTGTGTCTGTAGGACCAGGTTCTTTTACAGGAATTCGTATAGGTATTGCAACTATAAAGCCAATGGCAGAGGTGTACAATTTACCAGTTGCTAGCGTAACTTCTTTAGAAACCTTAGCAAGAAATATAGAAAACAAAGAAAAAGATTTTACAATTATTTCTTTAATTGATGCTAAAAACAATCAGGTTTATGCAGGTTTTTTTGATACAGAATACAATTTAAAGGAAGAGGAAATTGCAGAAGATATAGACGAAGTGCTAAAAAGAGCTGGTAAATATTCTAAAATAATATTTGTTGGAGATGGTGCTATTATTCATAAAGAAAAGATTGAAGAAAACTTGAAAAACAGAAGTATTATTTTTGCAGAAGAAAACAATCAAAGTGCAATAAATACTGGAAAGATTGGATATAAGAAATTCCTAGAAAAAGACTTGAAGAATGCAGATACAATCTTGCCAATATATTTGAGAAAATCTCAAGCTGAAAGATTGAAAAATAAGTAAAGATAAAAAGAAAAGAGATAATATGGAAATTTTAGAAATGAATTTAGAGGATTTTGAAAACATAAAGGATTCTCTGCAAGAAGAATTTGATGATTTTTGGACTCCTAGTATACTAAAAAGTGAATTAGAGAGTGAAAATTCAAAATATATAGTTGCAAAGGAAAATAATGAAATAGTTGGCTTTGCTGGCATATGGATTTCACCAGTTGATGTAGAGATAACTAATATTGTAACCAAAAAAACTGAAAGAAAAAAGGGTATAGGAAGTGCACTTTTAGATAAACTAATAGAAATGGCTATTGAGACAGGTAGAGAAACTATAAGTTTAGAAGTAAATGAAAATAATTTTCCTGCTGGAATTTTATACGAAAAAAAAGGTTTTGAAATTGTAGGAATTAGGAAAAAATATTATCAAGGTAGAGATAATGCTATTATAATGACAAAAAAATTAAAAAAAGATGTATGATGTTACAATTAAATAAATTGTAACTTTTTAGATTTAAACACAAAAAATATACAAAAAATGTAAAAAAATAGATTGAAAAAATATATAGTTTGATATAAAATCACAATAGTTAAGTAGTACGGAGGAAGAATACAAATGAGAAGAAGAAATGAACTAACGCCAAAGGATTTAAAAGATATATGTAATCCAAATTTTTTTAAATTTGAAACAACAAAAGAATTAGTAGATACAACTGATTTAGTTTATGGACAAGATAGAGGAATAAAAGCTTTAAAATTTGGTCTAGATATTGATATTAAGGGATATAATTTATACTTAGAAGGACCTTCTGGAGTTGGAAAAACAATGTATACAAAGAAATTTCTAACCCAAAAGGCTTCTAAAGAGAAAGTTCCAAATGATTGGTGCTATGTGTATAATTTTGAAAATCCAAATGAGCCAGTTGCAATTTCTTTTCCAGCAGGGCAAGGAATTGTTTTTAAAGAGCAAATGGAGAATTTTGTAAAAGATATACGTAGAGAAATAAAAAAGACTTTCAATAATGAAGATTTTGAAAAAGAAAAGAAAATTATAAAACAAGAATTTGAAGAAAAAAGAGAAGATCTTTTAGAAAAACTAAATAAAAGAACAATGGTACAGGGATTTCAGGTAAAATCTACAGAAAATGGTGTTTACATGATGCCTGTATTAGATGGAAGAGTTCTAGAAGAAGAGGAATTTGACAATTTAGATGAATCTGTAAAGAAAGAATTTGAAGAACGTTCAAATTTAGTTCAAGAGCAAATTTTCGAAGCTTTAGGCGCAATAAAATCTATTGAAAAGGAATCTGAAAGAAAAATTGAAGAATGGCAATCTAATATTGCATTACTTACAATTAATGTTCACATAAATTCTTTAAAAGCAAATTATAAAAGAAATAAAAAGATTACAAATTATTTAGAAGGCATTAAAAAAGATATTCTAAAAAATATTAGTGCTTTTTTAGCACCAGAGCCAGACCCAAAACAACCGGTTCAGCCTATGCAAAAGCAAGAACTTAGAGAACCTTGGCTTAATTACAGAGTAAATTTACTAGTAGATAATAGTAAATTAGAAGGTGCGCCAGTAATTATGGATACAAATTATTCATATCATAATATTTTTGGTGGACTAGAATACGAGAACCAATATGGTAGTTTGAAAACAGATTTTACAATGATAAAACCTGGATTATTGCATCAAGCAAATGGTGGATATATTATTTTTCAGGCAAAAGATTTGCTTGCAAATCAAATGTGTTATGAAGCCTTGAAAAAAGCTTTAAGAATAAAAGAGCTTGCAATAGAAAACCCTGTAGATCAAAGAACTAGTATGACTTTAGTTGGAATTAAGCCAGAGTCAATACCATTAGATTTAAAGGTTTTAATAATAGGAAATTCAAATATTTATCATACTTTGTTATCTATGGATGATGATTTCAGAAAATTATTTAAAATAAAGGTAGAGTTTGAAGAAGATGCACCAAAAACAAACGAAAATATTGAAAGATTAAGCAAATTTGTTAGAAGCTTTTGTGAACAAGAAGGTTTGTTAGACTTAGACAAAGAGGCAATGGCAAGGATTGTTGAATTCACATCAAAGTTAGCAGGTGATAAAGAAAAATTATCTACACAATTCAGTGAAATTGGTGAAATTGTTGGAGAAGCTTCTGCTTGGGCAAAATTAGATAAATCAAAAATTATAACTCAAGAATATGTAAAAAAAGCATTAGATGAAAGAATAGATAGAATAAAAAAATATGATGAAAAATATTTGCAAATGATTAAAGACGAAGCTTTACTTATTGAAACAGATGGATATAAAGTGGGACAAATAAATGGACTTACAGTTATTACTATAGGAGATTATTCTTTTGGAAAACCAGCTAAAATTACAGCAAATACTTATATGGGACAAAGTGGAATAGTAAATATAGAAAGAGAAGTAGAAATGTCTGGTTCTTCTCATTCAAAAGGTGTTTTAATATTAACGGGGTATTTAGGAGAACAATTTGCACAAGAAATGCCACTTTCTTTAACAGCAAGTATTTGTTTTGAACAATTATATGGTGGGGTTGATGGAGATAGCGCTTCTAGCACAGAAGCATATGCAATTCTTTCAAGTTTATCTGGAATTCCAATAAACCAAGCAATAGCCGTTACTGGTTCAGTAAATCAAAAAGGAGAAATTCAACCAATAGGTGGAGTTAACGAAAAAATAGAAGGTTTTTACCAAATTTGCAAAATGAGAGGTCTAACAGGAGAGGCAGGAGTTATTATACCAGCACAAAATGTAAGAAATTTACATTTATCAGACGAAGTTATAGACTCTGTTAGAAAAGGAAAATTCCATGTTTATGCTGTTAGAACTATTGATGAAGGAATAGAAATTTTAACTGGTGTTCCAGCAGGTAAGAAAGATAAAAATGGAAAATTTCCATTAGGAACTATTAACTATTTAGCTTATGAAAAATTAAAGAAATTTTCTAAAATAGCAGACAAACAAAATAAAAATTAAAATAACGAATATTTTATGAATTTTTTGTGAATAATTACCATAAAAGGAATTTTATTGATAAAATAAATTTATTAAAATTCATAAATTGAAAGGAGATTTTTATTATGGAAAAAGTAAAGGCCGTACAATATGGTGTAGGCAAAATGTCTGTATATACTATGCGTTATATGCTAGAAAAGGGAATAGAAATTGTAGGAGCCGTTGATGTAAATCCAGCTGTTGTTGGAAAGGATATTGGTGAAATTTTAGGAGTAGAACCAAAAGGTGTTGTTGTAGTAGATGCAAAAGAGGCTAGAACAATGATGGAGAATACAAAACCGGATATTTGTATTGTAACAACAAGAAGTTTAATTGCAGAATTAGAAGAACCTTTAATGATGTGTGCAGAGCTTGGAATAAATGCTATTACAACTTGTGAAGAAGCTTTTTATCCAATGAATTCACACCCAAATTTAACTAAGAAAATAGATGAAACAGCTAAGAAAAATAATTGTACAATTACAGGAAGTGGTTATCAAGATATTTATTGGGGACAATTAGTTACTTCAATAGCTGGTTCAACTCAAACTATAAAGAAAATAAAAGGAAGTTCAAGTTATAATGTTGAAGAATATGGAATTGCTTTAGCAGAGGCTCATGGAGCAGGATTAACTTTATCTGAGTTTGATGAAAAAGTTGCATCTGCAGATAGAATTCCAGAAGAAGCAAGACAAGCTTTAATTGAAAAAGGTGAGTTTATGCCATCTTATATGTGGAATGTAAATGGATGGCTATGTTCAAAATTAGGATTAACTATAAAAAGCCAAACTCAAAAATGTGTACCACAAACTTATAGCAAAGATATATATTCAAGCACTTTAAATATGACTGTAAAAGCTGGAGATGCTACTGGAATGAGTGCTGTTGTAACTACAGAAACAGAAGAAGGAATTACAGTAGAAACAGAATGTGTAGGAAAAGTATATGCACCAGATGAATTTGATAGAAATGTTTGGACTGTTGAAGGTGAGCCAACTACTACGATTACAGTAGAAAAACCATCAACTGTAGAATTAACTTGTGCAACTGTTGTAAATAGAATACCAGATGTAATAAAAGCAAAACCAGGATATGTTACAACAGAAAAAATAGGCGATTTAAGCTTTAAAAAAGTAATTTGTTAATAAAAAATGGATTATTGAAATAAATTTAGAAAAAGCAAAATAAATTATTAGTGATATAATTTGTTTTGCTTTTTAATTTTATTACATATTTAAAATTTTATTTTAAATATTTTTACAAAAATGTTATGAATTTGTTGCGAAAAAATTATATAAATGATAAAATTATTCTGAATAAAATATGGGGTGATTCATATATGGAAAAAGATTTAACAAATGAAGAAATGGAAGTACTAAGGCTATATAAAACATTTTCAGAAAAAGCAATAAATATGTTATTAACAAGTGATGCAGAAAAAGACATTGCTTTACTTTCTGAGCCAGAAAATAAAGAAGAATATACCTATACAAAAAGTGAAGTTATAAAAAATATAGAAATAATAAGAAAAGTATATTCTATTATGCTAAAAATGTTTTATAAAGAAACTGATAGAATAGAATGGAAATTTTCAATTCTAACTAGCCTAGAAGAACTAAATAAAATTAAAAATGAGATGTATATAGATAAATTTATGGTGGCAACTGAAAATAGTTATTTGACAGAAGATGAAGAAATCAATAATATAAATATGCCTGTAATAATAAATTTAATTGGAGATAAGGATATCCCATATATAAACCTTAAAGATTTTGTGCAAATACCAACGAAAAATAAAGAAATTTTAATAGCACCATTTACTAAAGTAAAAAATGTATCTGATCAAGGAGAAAAAGAACTTTTAAATGGAAAAACATTAAAATTTTATGATGTTTATTTAGAAAAGCAAAGTTTGGTAAAAATGGGAAAAGAAGAAAAAACTGGTTTATATACATATATAGTAACAAATGCGGATTTAATAAATGAAAAATTGCAAGATTGCATAGAAATGGAAAAAAGAAATTATAAAAATTACAATGATATTAGAAAATTAGAACAGCTTTTAAATAAATACGAAACAGAATTAGAAAAAAAAGAAAATTTAGATATTTTACCAGAGGAAAGAAAAGAGGATATAGACAATATAAATAGAGTAAATGATGAATTAGACAGTTTAAAAGATAATGCTTCTATAATATTTAAAAATCGAAAAGAAGATAGTACTTTTATAACGAACTGGAAAAAATCTGTAGCTGTTTATATAATGTCTGAGTGTAAAGAGTTAGAGGAAGAATATATTGAAAAAGAAGAAAAACAAAAAGAAATTACTGCAATAAAAGAAGAAAAAATAGAAAAAGAATTAAAAATGAAGCAAGAAGAACAGAAAGAAGAAAAGCTAGATAGCATAGAAGAAAATACAAAAAAAGAATGTACTGAAAATATAGAAGCTGCAGAAAAGCTTATAAATGAGATAAAAAATTTAATTTTAAAACAACAAAACCATGCTAAAATAGCTGGAAAATTAGAAACTACATATTCAGCATTAAACAATAGCTTTGAAATGAAAAAATATGCTGAAGATTTAAAGGAACTATTAATTAAAATTCAAGATAAAACAGAAGAAATATGTAAGTCAACAGATAGAATTATATTAGATGAAAAATTATTAGAAATTTCCAAAGTAAATGTACAAATAAATACTCTAATAAATTATTTAAATAATCCAAAAGTTTCAATAGGCAAAACTAAGATTACTCGTTTTGATGAAATGGCTATTGTTGAAGAAAATGAATTAAAAAGAGGAATTGCACAAGAAATATTAAATATAAGAGGAGAGGCTGAGCTTAAAAAATTAAAGGATGATATTGAAATAATAGAAGAAAAAAGTGCGATTAAAAGAATTATTGGTATGATTACTGGTAGAAATAAAGTGGATAGTTATATGCTAGAGCAAATAGAAGTGAGACAGAATGCTATTAGAAAAACTTTAGCTAAAAAATTAGAATTATCAAAAAATTATAGTATACATGAGCTTGTTGCTGAAATAGAAATGTTTAGAGAAGATAATGAAGATGACGAATTAGTTGAAAATGATGTTGCAACATTAGAAGCTTTAGAAGAAAACTTAAGAAGGAATTTTATTATTTCAGATAGTAAAGTAGCAGAAATAATTGAGAAAAAGGAAGCTAAAAATTTACCAATAGATTTGAAAAAAGTTACAAAACAAGAGCTAATAGAAATTGAAACATATAGATTTTTAAATAAATACGGATATGATATTTCAGAGGAAGTGGTAGAGCCAAAATATCAAGATACAATGGCAAGTGAAATTAATAGAATTATAGAGTATATTGAAAGCTCTAAAATATTAGATTAAAGGAGAAGGAATTTTAATTATATATGGAAACTGAGATTATCGATAAAGAAGGAAAAAAACATTTTGTTTTGTCAAGAATAACCATAAATGGTAGAACTTTTTGTATAACAAAAAGTCAAAGAGTATATGAAGAAAATAATAAAGGCGATTTTGTAGAATTTGATTTTAAAAGAGAGGTTACTTCAAAAGAAGAAAATAAAGATAACTGTAGACAAATTTTAAAAAATGCATTAGCAGCTCCACAAAGTCAAGATATAGTTGGAGCACCAGAAGAAAAAGAGAGAGACTAATTTTAATTTACAAAGGAAATGATATGGTATACAAGGATATAGATAATAAAGGATTTGAGAAAAAGATAAAGTCAACTTTAAGAGGAATTAAAATAAATTCAGCTTTAAAAAATATGATAATAGAAATTTTCTTAAGAAGAGCATATGAACTAGAATTAACTTCAGAGCAATTTGAAGATGAATTAAATAGATTTAAAAGTAATATAAAAAGTATAGATTTCAAAAATAAATCTGAATTTCCAAATGAAACGACTATGGGACTTTGTGATTATACTAATAAAGCAATAACTATAAATAGAGATTATTTTGCAAAATTATTGTATAGTGGAATAAGTATTGAAGAAGTAACACAAAAAGTTTTTGGTACATTAACACACGAGGTAAATCATGCAGCTGCGCCAGGATTGAGATTTTTTAAAGATAATATATGGTATGGTTCAGCTTTAGATGAAGTTGTTACAGAAACAATAGCTAACAGAAATTGTTTGTCTAAAGATGCTTATGTAGCTCAACATTATAGAGCAGAAACAGATGGATATGGAGATATTACTTTTGCTTCTAATATTATAGCTGCAAGTTTTGGAATGTCAGAAAAAGAATTTCTTAAAGTAGCAAATAGTGGCAGAGAGAATTTGATAGAAAAAATAAGACAATCAAGTTGTAATCCAGATAGATCTGAAAACTATTTTCAAGCTATTGAACAAAATCTTAATTTACTATATAACGTAAATTATAAAGCAGAGGAATTTGATTATACTTATGCAATAGATATTAGAAAACAAGCCTTAGCTGGAATTTATTGTTATGGTCTTGCTGAATTATCAAATAGATTTGAAGAAGAACCTATAAAATATAATACTGAAGCATATTATACATCTTCAAATTATAAATATAATAGAGATAAAATAAAAGTAATAATGAGAGATACTATTGATAAATATACTGAAATAGGCTTAATAACACCTGATAGCAAAGATTTTATAATAGAACAAGCTACATTAATTGATAATAGTTTACAAGAGAAAATTAATGATACAACAGAAGTAGCAAAATATTCTTATGCTTTTGATAAAGATTCTTATGATTTTGCATATGAAGCAGCAAAAAGTGGGAATATAAGGCAGTATGCGGATTGGTATAAAAATTATATACCAGAATTTGGTAGAAGGTTAAGCATGAAAGTAAACTTAGAGGATATGACAGACGATTTAGAATATTCAAATTTTATATTAAGAGAAGATTATGATGAGGGAAAGCAATGGAATAATTTTCATGTACTTAATAAATCAACAAAAGCAATTAATAAAGATTTAACAACTAAGTCAATATATGCCAGGGATACAGATAAAACAGAAACCTTAGATATGTATCAAACAATGGATGCAACTAAGCCACTTTCAATTTTGGGAAGGGGAATAAATTCAGTAAAAAATTTCTTTTCAAGATTAAAAAATAGAAATCTTGCTCTGCCACCGTCTAATGAGCAAGATAATGGAATAATAGGTTTTGCAAACGAAAAACCAAAATATAAAGAGCCAGAAGATAAATTGTCTCAATATATGATTGAAGGTAAAGCTTTATATGATCCTGAGCTTAGAAATTCAAGAGGTGCTACAAAAGAATCATATAGAAAAGGAACTATGGAACAAAGTACTAATAAAGAAGATGAAGAAAGGTAAAAAAATAAAAAAACTATTGCAAATTATTGATTTTTGTGTTATAATTCAAATATCTTAAAATTTACGTGCACGAAGAGTGGGAAGTATCCCACTCTTCATTTTGTAAATTAGCTATATCCTACTATACAAGGAGGTGTATTTGTGGCTGAAGGAAATATTGAAACAAGAGTAGAAAAAAGGCTAAGACCTATAATAGAAGATTTAAATTACGATTTATGTGATGTTCAATTTATAAAAGAAGGAAAAGATTACTATTTAAGAATTATAATAGATAAAGATGGAACAATTGATATAAAAGACTGTGAAATTGTCAATAATGCAATTAATGATATTTTAGACGAAGAAGATTATATAAAAGAGCAGTATTACTTAGAAGTTTCATCACCAGGTTTAGAAAGAATTTTAAGAAAAAAAGAACATTTTTTAAAACAAATAGGAAATGAAATAAATGTAAAATTATTTAAAGCCATAAATAAAGAAAAAGAATTAAAAGGAATATTAAAAGAATATAATGATAATGAAATTATATTAAGTCAAGATGATAATGATATAAAAATAGATTTAAAAAATATAGCACTAGCAAAGACTATATATGAATGGTAAGGGAGGATTTATAAAAAAATGAAAAACATTGACGTAAAAGAATTGATTGAAGCAATGGACGAATTAGAAAAAGAAAGAGGAATAAAAAAAGATTACTTAATAGAATCTTTAGAAGGGGCATTAGTTTCAGCATATAAGAAAAATTTTGACTCTGTAGATAATGTTAAAGTAAGTATAAACCAAGAAACTGGAGAAGTTCATATTTACTCTGTAAGAGAAGTTGTAGAAAAATCTGAAGATCCACTATTAGAGATTGGTATAGATGAAGCTAAACAAATCAATCCAAAAGCTGAGATTGGCGATAAAGTTGATTTAGAAATTGTACCTAAAGATTTTGGAAGAATAGCAGCTCAAACAGCTAAACAGGTTGTTGTACAAAAAGTAAGAGAAGCTGAAAGAGATATTATATATAATGAGTATCATGACAAAACTGGAGAAATTGTAACAGGTATAATTCAAAAAGTAGATGAAAATCTAGTAGTTTTGGATTTAGGTAAATTAGAAGGAGTAATGACTGCAAAAGAACAAATTCCTACAGAACATTATAAAGTAAACGATAAAATAAGAGGTTATGTAGTATCTGTAAAAAAAGAATTAAAAGGGAATCCTCAAGTAGTAGTTTCTAGAAGCCATCCTGATTTTGTTAGAAAATTATTTGAGTTTGAAATACCAGAAATATATGAGGGATTAATTGAAATAAAAAGTGTTTCAAGAGATCCAGGTTCAAGAAGTAAAGTAGCTGTTTATTCAAAAAATGAAAATATAGATCCTGTAGGTTCTTGTGTAGGTCAAAAAGGAGTTAGAATACAAAATATTATTAATGAACTACATGGAGAAAAAATTGATGTAATTGAGTGGAATGAAGATCCAGCTATTTACATTGCAGCAGCTTTATTACCAGCACAAGTTATGGCGGTTGATATAAAAGAAGAAGAAAAATTTGCTCAAGTAATTGTTCCGGACGATCAATTGTCATTAGCAATAGGTAAATCAGGACAAAATGCAAGATTAGCTGCTAAATTAACAAATTGGAAGATTGATATAAAATCAGAATCTCAATTTAGAAAAATGCTTGCAGAAGCAAATAATGAAGAAGATAAAGAGGAAAATTCAGAAGTAGAGTAAAAATAATTAATTTAGGAGTGTGAAAGCTTTGGTAAATAAAAGAAGACCATTAAGAAGATGTATGGCTTGCAATAGTCAAAAAGAAAAACAAGAATTACTAAGAATTGTTAGAACACCAGAAAATAATATAGAGGTAGATTTAACAGGAAAAAAGAATGGTAGAGGCGCATACATTTGCAAAGACGAGAATTGCTTGAATTTAGCAATAAAAACTAAGAGATTAGAAAGAGTTTTAGAAAAACCTATTCAAAATGAATTTTATGAGAAAATAAGAGGTATAATTATTGGAAAATAAGATATATGGGTTATTAGGTCTTTGTGCTAAAGCAGGAAAGCTTTCCTTTGGAACAGAAGCAGTTTTAGAAAAAATTAATAAAAATAAAGCAAAATTAGTTATTATTGCAAAAGATACGTCTGAAAAGAGTAAGCAAAGAATAATAGATATATGTAAAAGAGAAAATATACAATATTATATATTGGGAAATATTTTTGAAAATAGTAGGGCAATAGGAAAAGTAAACAAAGCAATTATAGCAATTGAAGATAAAAATTTTGCAGAAGCTATAAAAAATAAACTGAGGCGGAGGTGATAATTTTGGGGAAAATTAAAGTAACTGAGCTCGCCAAAAAGTTAAATATAGAACCGAAAAAATTATTAAATATTGCAAAAGAAAATGGAATTGAAATAAAAAGTAATCTTAGCAGTGTTACAGAAGATGAGAGTATTAAGTTAGAAAAATTGATTAAAGGAGTTTCAAGAACAAAGTCTATGGAAAATAAGAAAGAAAAAATGAATTCAGAACAACCATTTATTATTAGAAGGTCAGTAACTGTAAATAATGATGAAGAGCAAAAAAAATTAGAGGAAGAAAAGCAAAAAAAAGAAAGAGAAAGAAATAAAGATATTGGTTTTGTTGAAAAAGGTAGAAACAAAGATTTTAATATTGTTTATAGAAATAAACCTACAAAGCCATTGACTGTAGATGAATTATTTGGTTTAAAGAAGAAGGAAGAGCCTAAAAAAGAAGAGGTTAAAAGCGTAGCAGAGAAAAAATCTGAGCCAGTAAAAGAAACTAATAAAAAAGCTGATTCTACACAAAAAGAAGAAAAACAAGTCGAAGAGAAAAAAGTAGTTAGTGTTCAAGCAAATAAAAATTTTGCTAAAAATGATAAAAAAGAAAATACTTATGCTCATAGAAATAATTATAATAAAAATAATAATGGTTACAATAAAGATAATGAACAAGGAAATAATCAAAGAAAAAATAGTAATTTCAAAAATGATAATAGGGGCTCTCAAAAACGTGAATTAAATGAAAGAGGTATAGACAGAAAAATTAAAGACATTATGGATGTTGAAATTGTAGAAAAAGAAAATGTTAGAGAGTACGGAAATAAAGTAAAAGATAAGATTAAGCAAAATCAAAAACAAGAAGAACAAAAACCAAGAAAATCTAAGAGAAATGAAAATAATGACTTTGATTCTGGAAAATTAAAAAATTTAAAGAAACAAAATAAATTATCTAATATGTTTAATGAAGGAGATATGTTAGATTATTATGATTTAAGTACAGAAAGAGGCAGAAGAGCAAAGAAAAAGCCACAAAAAAATGAAAAGAGAAATAAACAAAAAATATTCAAATTAACTGAAATAACAATTCCAGAAGTAATAACTGTCAAAGATTTAGCTGCTGAAATGAAAGTAACAAGTAGTGATGTTATTAAAAAATTATTAAATTTAGGTATAATGGCTACAATAAATAATGATGTTGATTTTGATACAGCTTTCTTAATTGCACAAGAATATGGAATTACAGCAACAAAGAAAAATATTGTAACTGATGAAGATATCTTAATAGATGAAACAGAAGATAAGGAAGAAGATTTAAAACCAAGACCACCAGTTATTGTTGTAATGGGACATGTAGACCATGGAAAAACATCTTTATTAGATGCTATTCGTAGCACAAATGTAATTGAAGGTGAGTCTGGTGGAATAACTCAACATATTGGTGCTTACCAAGTAAAAATAAATGATAGAGATATAACATTTTTAGATACACCAGGACACGAAGCTTTTACAAGTATGCGTGCTAGAGGTGCAATGATTACAGATATAGCAATATTAGTTGTTGCAGCAAATGATGGTGTAATGCCACAAACAGTAGAAGCTATAAATCATGCTAAAGCTGCAAATATTCCAATTATAGTTGCTGTAAATAAAATGGATTTACCAGATGCAAATTTTGAAAAAGTACAACAAGAATTAATGAAATATGAACTAGTTCCAGAAGAATGGGGAGGTTCAACAATATATGTACCAATTTCTGCTAAAAAACATGAAGGAATAGATAATTTATTAGAAATGGTACTATTAGAAGCAGATATATTAGAACTAAAAGCAAATCCAAATAAACAAGCTAAAGGAACAGTTATAGAAGCTAAACTAGATAAAAATAGAGGACCTGTTGCAACAATGTTAGTACAAAGAGGAAAACTAGATGTAGGAGATACTATTATTGTTGGAACAACTATTGGTAGAATTCGTACAATGCAAGACTATAAAGGTAAGAAGGTTAAAACAGCTGGACCTTCTACTCCAGTAGAAATTACAGGTTTAACTTCTGTTCCACAATCAGGTGATATTTTCTATGAAGTAAAAGACGAAAAAACAGCTAAACATTTAATAGAAAAAAGAAGAATAGAAGAAAGAGAAAAAGAATTAGCTAAAAATAGTGCAGTAACTTTGGATGATTTATTTAATAAAATTGAGAGTGAAAATTTAAAACAATTGAATTTGATAGTTAAAGCTGATGTTCAAGGTTCAGTAGAAGCTTTAAAACAATCGTTAGAAAAATTATCTAATAATGAAGTTAAAGTATCTGTTATCCACTCAAATGTTGGTGGTGTTACAGAATCAGATGTAACTCTTGCAAAAGTTTCAAATGCTATTATTATAGCCTTTAATGTAAGACCTGGATTACTTGCTAAATCAATTGCAGATAAAGAGAATGTTGAGATAAAAACGTATTCTGTTATTTATGATGCAATTAATGACGTGGAGGCTGCTATGAAAGGTCTGTTAGATCCAGTATACAAAGAAGTTGTTATTGGTACTGCTCAAGTAAGACAAATATTTAAAGTTTCAAATGTTGGTACTATTGCTGGAGCTGTAGTAACAAGTGGAAAAGTATCAAGAAATGCTGGTATTCGTGTAATACGTGACGATATTGTTATACATGATGGAAAATTAGTATCTTTAAAGAGATTTAAAGATGATGTAAAAGAAGTTGCAAATGGATATGAATGTGGACTTCAAATAGATAAATTTAATGATATTAAAGAAAATGATATTTTAGAAGTATACATTATGGAAGAAGTAAAATAGTATATTATTCTAAGAAAGGAAAATAAATGCCAAATAAAAGTAACAGAATGTATAAAATTGATGAGGAATTAAAAAAAGAAATCAGTAATATAATTTCTTTAGAATTAAAAAATCCTCATCTAACAGGTTTGATAAGTGTAACAAGTGTAAAAACTACTCCTGACTTAAGATTTGCAAAAGTTTATATAAGCATGATAAATGAAAAAAGTAAAAAAGAAAATTTAAAAATATTAAAACAATCAAGCGGCTATATAAGAAGTGAGGTTGCAAGAAGAGTTAATTTAAGAACTACTCCAGAATTAATTTTCGAATTTGATGATTCTTTGGAATATGGTTCTAGAATAGATGAAATATTAAAGGATATCACAAAAGATTTTAAGAAAAATGGAGAAGGAGATAAATAAATGACTTTAGATGAAATTTTAAAAGAAATACAAAATGCAGAAAGCTTTGTAATTTTATCACATGAAAGTCCAGATGGAGATGCTATAGGAAGTAGTTTAGGTATGTGCTTAGCACTTCAAAATATGGGAAAAAAAGCAGAAGTTATTATGAAGGAATACCCAGCAAATTTTAATTTTTTACCTGGTATAGAAAATATAAAAACAGAGGGTAGCATGGAAGAATATGATGTTGCAATTGTAGTTGATTGCCCAGAACTAAAAAGAGTAAATAGTATTTTTCATAAATATTTTGAAAATGCCAAAGTAAAAATTGAATTTGATCACCATGGAAAAAATGCAATGTTTGCAGATTACAATATTGTTGATCAAGTATCACCTGCTTGTGCACAAATATTAGTATCAAGTTTTGAATATTTAAATATAGAAATAACAAAAGATATTGCAACTTGCCTTTTAACAGGAATAATAACTGATACAGGTGGCTTTAAAAATAGTGGAATTACTACAGAAACTTTTGAATTTGCTGGTTGGGCTTTATCTAAAGGTGTAAATGTTTCTAATATTTATAGACAATCAATGATGATTATTACACCATCAAAATTTGAAATGCAAAAAATGGCAATGGATAGATTAGAATTCTTTGCAGATGGGAAAATAGCTTTTACATACATAACTAAGGAAGATGATGAAAAAGTAGGAATGGAACCAGGAGATCATGACGGAATTGTTGAAATTGGAAGAAATATTAAAGGTGTAGAAATATCTATATTTTTACATGAAAAAGAAAAAGGGTTTAAGGCTTCTCTTCGCTCAAATGATTATGTTGATGTTTCAGAAATTTGTATGCTATTTGGAGGCGGAGGACATGTAAAAGCTGCTGGAGCTACAATTAATATGAATTTGCAAGAAGCTAAAAAAGCAATTTTACAAGAAGCTATTAATCATTTAAAATAATATATAAAAAGATAAAACTGATTTTAAGTTTTATCTTTTTTTGTGTAATAGGAAAGTTCTCAAAAATAATTAATAGAAAATTAATAAAAAATAAATAAATTCAAAAAAACATTGCAAAAAGATGTTCGATGTGATATAAATAGTAATACTAAAGGAGGTGAGAAATTGAGACAAACTTTTACATATATGATAAAACCAAATAAAAGCCAAGAAAAGATAGTAAAAGAATTAATGTGGCATAGTAGTAAAGTATATAAT
>CALXZR010000115.1 GCA_944393295.1 uncultured Clostridia bacterium | reverse complement strand
AAAACAACTAGATGAAATTAAGAAAAGCAAATATGAACAAGAGCTTGCAGAATATAGAATGAAAGAGCTTTTAGATAAAAAAGCCATAGAAGAATATGGTTTTGATGCTGGTAAAGAAGAAGGTATAGCTGAAGGAATTGAAAAAGGACTTAGACAAGGTATTAAACAAGGTATGGAAAAAGGAATTAATAAAGAAAAAATAGAAATTGCAAAAAAATTATTAAAAAAAGGTACACCAATTGAAGAAATTATTGAATTAACAGAACTTACAGAAGAAGAAATCAAAAATTTAAAATAACTTTTTTATCAATATTAAATAAATTTAACGAATAAAAATAAAAACGCACTAAGTCTAATTTTTAATAATTAACTTAATGCGTTTTTATTTTAAGCTTTATAATTAAAACTATTCAATTTCAGGACTTTGACCAGACGGATATGGATTGTAATCTGGATTGTCTATATATTGCTGTAGTAGACCTTCATCTTGAACTGTAGTAATTACAGAATTTGTTTCACTATCTCTTAAAGTATATTCCTCATCTTCAGTTGAAATTTCTAAAACTGTATTAGTATTATTTTCTTTTTCTTCTTTATTTTTATTTATTAATACTAAAGCTATTATTAAAAAAATTACTATCAATATTAAGAATATTTTAATCAAATTTTTCTTCATATACTTCTCCTTTACCAACCAGATTTACCCGTCCAATTTGATATGCTAGATAGCGGTGTCCATATTGCAATACCACTATTTCCGGCTAAATATAACTTTCTAAGTGCTCCATTTTTATTTAAATTTGCTAATATTTCTAAATTATTATATGTAATACTTTCTCCACTTTCATTAGTGTATGATGAGTTATCGTATATACAATTATTTTCTAAATTTAATGTTGCAAGTTTTGTACAATTTTCTAAAGTTTTTAAACTACTTACTTTATTATTTCCAAGTCTAAGCTCTGTTAAGTTAACTAAATTTTCAAATGCAGAAATATCAATTATTGAATTATATTTAGCAGCAGAAGGGTTATTATCAAAATTAGCATATTGTAAATTTGTACATGAAGCTAAACTACTAATATCTGTTAATCCACAATTGTAACAATCTAAACTTTGTAAAGCCTTTAAATTTTCTATTCCTTTTAAAGATTTTAAATTTCTATTGTATCTCATATTTAGAGTTTTTAAATTTGGTAAGTATGCACTTTCTAAATTTTCAAGACTTGTTACATTTTGGTTGCTTGATCCATAGTTACAAGTAAAAGAAATTGTTTCACAAACTGGTAAATTTACATTTGGTGGAAACTCATTCATAATGGAATCATTAAAACTACAACTAGTTAATTTAGGTGCTCCATTTGCTAATTCTAAAAATCTAGATATTACAGGCGAATCTGTTGTTTCAACAGTCAATGTTTTTAAATTAGATAAATCTCCCAAACTTGCAATTGTATTTTGCTTGTTAGAATATATTTTTGTATATGTTATCTTTTCTATAGATGATGGATAACTTACAGTAATCCTTCCTAAATCAAATAAAATTACTTCCTTCAAGTTCGAACAAGCACTTAAGTCTAGATTTGCACCTTTATAGTCAAAATCACACCTTATAGTTAACTTTTGAAAATCACTACTAGTTATTTCTCCTAATTTTGAAAGCAGTTCTGCTTTACCAGATAATAATAACCCAAATGTATATTTAGTATTATTTGAAAAATAATAACACCACCCTGAGCTCGTTCCAGTACAACGTGTAATAGTTTTTGGTATTTCATTTAAATTACTATTTACATTATCTATACATAATTGTAGCATTTTTTCATTATTTTCTAATTTACTTAAGTCTGTTACTGAAGTTCCTCTTAAATCTAATTCTACTAAATTTGGCATATTGCTTACAAAATCAATAGATGTTAAATTACTAATACCATATAATTGTAAATACTGCATTCCAGTCATTGTGCTTAATATTTCTTGCAATTTTTCATTAGATAAATTTTTACAATTTTTTAAACTTAAAGCTGTACAAGAAGTTTTGTTTTTTAAAGCTCCAATCTCTACTGAAGTATCTGATAAATTTTGCTCAGAATAATCAATTCTTGGAGTATTTGCAAAGCATAATGAATATTTACTTGGAATAGTGTATTTTGAACCACAATTTATAATTACATTTTCTAAAGTACTAACTTCTTCAGTAATCATGTTTTCACATCCTGCTAAGTATAATTCCTTTATACTTTGAATATTATGTATAGCTTGTACACTCTCTAATGCAGTATTATTTTCACAATCAAAATATATAATATTTTGATTTTCTAACCCCTCCAAAGTTGTTAATTTACTATTTTCGGCATATATATAACTTAAATTTGTTCCGGTTAAATTAGTAAACTGTTTTAATTGTGTATTATGGCAAACAATATAATATATTTCATCACAACCACTTAATCCATCTGTGTTTTCTATACCAGTATATGCTGTATATAAATATTTTAAGTCTTTTTTGTTTTCTAATCCTTCTAAAGATTTTAAATTTGTATTTACTGTTAAATTTATATTGTATATATTTTTAAAATCTTTTAGAGCTTCTATACTATTTAAATTATTATTATTTAAATATACATATTTAATACTTTCTTTCGTTACCGTACTTAGCTTTTCTAGTGGAGAAATATCTGTTAGAGCTGATGTAGTTGAATTGTAATATCTATTCAAATCACTTGTATATTGCATTAAATTAAAACCATAAAGTCCAAAATAATTTAACGAACTTAATTCAGCACTTTCCAAACCTGTACACAATTTATCTACTTCTTCATCATTTGGCATATACATATACAAATATTGTAACTTTGAGATTTTTCCTAAGGCTTTATAATCTTGAATATTTACATTTTGAAACTCCACAAAATTAAGCTGTACAGCATTTTCTATTCCTTCTAAATTTTGCAGACTAACATTTTGAAAAATTATTTTTTGCAAACTTGTTAAATTGTATAAATCTTTAAAATTACTAATTCCACTGTTTTCTGTTATTGTTAATTCTTTTATGGTTTTTATCTCTTGTGCATCTATTTTTCCATCTTCGTTACTATCATATTGACCTAATATATTGTTAATTTCTGAGTTTTCATCAAAAACAACTCTATTTGGATTGTCACTATCTAAATTTTCCTTGCTTATTCCTAAAATTGTATCTTTTCCATTTTGGCAATAATATACTTTTAAATTACTAGTAACTCCATATACATCATTTAAACTTGCGTAATCTGAATACTCACCCTCTCCAGCATCTCCACCTTTTAATTGATTTTTTATCTCATCTGGTAGTCCTGATTTTTTTATCAAATACAAAGCATTTCCATCACTATCGGTAATATACATTAAGCCTCCTATTCCTTCTCTTGCTGGAATATAAAACCAATTTGGCTCTAATGATGTTAGAGTTAATACTTTGCTTTCTTCATTTTGCATTTGTTCATAATGTTCTACATAATAGCTATTTAAATATTCTTCTAAAACTGCAATACTTTGCATATATGTTGCATTTTGTGCCTGAGTAATTATTCCATTGTCTCCGGATAACTGCATTTAAAGATACCCCAGCTAATATTAGCATCACTATTATTGAAATTACCAAAGCTATTAGAGTTATTCCGTTTTTTTGCTTTACATATTGAAATGATTTTCTTTCGTTCATTCTAGCATTTCCTCCTAAGTTATTTAATTTTGGAGAAAAGAAAATTATTTCATTTCTTTTCTCCTTCAATCCATAAAACAAAAATGCAAAGAATCGCTACTTTTGTTTCTTAAAAGAAAACCATTTTAAGTTCTAAATTTGTAAATTTTTCACATCACAAATAGCACTAATAAAATTAGTGCTATCTAATATCTATGTGTTTTATTTGCTTTACAAATTCTATCATTAGACTTCCTCTTATATTTTATTTTTATGGATTTTCTTTAAGTACAAAACTTAATGAAGAAAATAAAAGTGCTGCATTTCAACATTTATCTTGCTTTTATAATTTCAGACTTATTTAATTTTTATAAAATATTAAAAAAATAATTTTTTTAATATTGACTTAAAAGTATTGTAATGATAGAATTTTAACAAATAAAAAATAAGCTTTAAGTTTTGTACTTAAGGCTTATTTTTTTCTTTAAAATCCTGTTTTATCGTCCCATTTTAAATTACTTATATTTGAAAAATCTTCAATATAATTATTTTCTAAATATATATTTCTTAAACCTGAATTATATAGTAAAGCTAACACTTCTGTTGAATTAAATATTCTATCTGTACCACTTTCATCTTTGTAGTAATCTGTATCATAAATACAATTATTACTTAGATTTAAACTTGTTAATTTACTTAAATTTCTCAATGGATAAATATTACTAATTCTATTTTGATTTAAATTTAAATTTGTAAGATTAATATATCCATTTAAAGCTTCAATATTTTCAATTGAATTATTGTGTAAATCTAATGTATTTAAATTTAGTATTCCATTTTTTAATTCTCCATTTTCATATATACATTCAAAATCTGAAATATCATTTAAATTAGAACAATTATATATACTTAAATCTGTTAATTGGCTTAATTCTCCAATACCTTCAATATTAGTTATATTTCGCATATTGCATATTTTTAAAGTTCTTAAACTACTACAGCTTTTTAATAAGTTCAAATCTTTTAGCTCTGTTATTGCACTTGTTGACCCATTATCATACCAACTATCCATAAATTCAATTCTAGATAATTTTTGACATACAGATAGTCTATTACACCAATTTGAAAAATAATCATTAGTCCATTTTCTTTCTGCATTTCTTATTATGGCTGTTTCTAAATTACTTGTAGAAGTAAATATTAAATCACTTTTTATTGAATCGACTCCTAAATTAACACTTGTAACACTATCTGGCAACTTCAACTTTACTGTTATATAACTTAAATCAATTTCTTTTAAATTTGCACAATTTGTTAAATCTACATAATTATTTTCAAAATCTATTCTATTATTTACATATGAACCTCTTATTGCTGTAATATTATTGCAATTTTCTAAATTTTTCCAAACAGAATATGAAGCTACAAAACCATTATATCCACCCCATTTACTTTCTAAATCATAACTACCTAAACTGCTAGGATTTAAATTACTAATAGTACTTTGAATTTTTGTTAAATCTATTTTACTATTATTTAATTTTAACGTTTTTAAATTTTGTTTATTTTCTGTTCTAAGTTTCTCAAGTATTGATATATCATTCAAATTTGAGCAATTCCAAATATTTAAAACTTTTAGATTCGACATATTCTCTACAAAATCTATGCTTGTTATTTGTGTTAATCCTACTAAGCTTAAATATTGTACATTAGTACAAGTACTCAATACTTCTTGAATTTTACTATTGCTTAAATTAGTATTTCCATCTAATCTTAAAGATTTAACATTGGTATTTCCCTTTAAACTAATAAATTTTTCGGAAGAATCTGTTAAAGCCAGATTTTTCAAATCCATTATCTCAGTTCCATTTATTGCATCCATATATTTTGTATCTATCACACTTATCGTCGCAGATAAATACTTATCTCGTATTTCTATAACTTCATTTACTATATAATTAGTGTTTCCTGACAAATATAAATAACTATAATTATTACTTGAATTTAAATAATTTATATGTTTTAGATGTGTATTGTTTCTTAAATATAGCTCTTCTAAATTTGTACAACCTGTTAAAGCATATAAAGCATTCTCTTCTGAACATTCCTCTGTTTCATTTAGTCCTAAATTACAATTATCTGCATATAAATTTTGTAGTGCCTTTGATGTTAAACCTTTTAGAGTTGTTATATTTGCATTGTTAGTTATATCAAGTTCTTGTAGTGCATTAAAACCTTCTAAAAAACTTAAATTACTAATATCTTCATACTTTAATATTAAGTGTGTTAAACTATTTTTAGTAGCTTGAGTAAAACTTGCAAGCTGTGAAATATCAGTTATCAACTTTTTGTAACTATCGCTATCGGCATATATTTCTAAACGCTTCAAATTCGAATAATCATTTTCTTTCATATTATCTAACACATTATTAACAGATTCTTGAGTTTCATTTATAAGAGAAATATTTTTCAATTTATCACAACTTGAAATTGCTGTAGCATCTGTAATTTTACAATTTCTTAGATATATTTCTTCTAAATTTCCTAAATTTTCTATTCCACTTAAACTAATTTCTATATTAGATATTTCTAACTTTTTTAGACCAACAATATTGTAAATTTCAGACAAGTCTGTAATACCACTATTTTCATCAATACTCACACTAGTTACAGATTTTATATTTTGAGCCTGAATTTCAGTATCTGCTTTTCCACTTATAAGCTTAGCCCAATTACTATTAGCAGCAAATATTACTCTAGTTGGTGAATCTAAGTCTAACTCTTCTGAAGATACTCCCATTATCGAATCTTTTCCATCTTTGCAATAATAAACTTTTAAGTCACTAGTTACTCCATATACATCATTACAATTGATATAATCTCTATATTCTTTATTACCTTTTCCGTCTTTAATTTGACTACTTATCTCAGATGGTAAATTCTCTGGAATTAAAAAATAATGTGCAACACCATCACTATCTACTACATAATTTAATTTTGGATGATAAAACCAGGTTGGCTCTAAGCCTAGTAATGCAACAACTTTGCTTTCAGCTATACTCATTTGATCATAATGTTCTATATAGTAATTATTTAAATATTCTTCCAAAACTGCAATACTTTGCATATATGTTGCATTTTGTGCCTGAGTAATTATTCCATTATCTCCGTATAACCGCATTTAAACTTACTCCTGCTAGTATTAGCATTACTATTATAGAAATTACTAAAGCAATTAAGGTTATTCCTTTTTCCTTACTTATCTTTTGCTTGCTATTATAGAAAGCTTTATTTTCTTGTAATCTTCTTTTGTTCATTTTAGCATTTCCTCCTATGAATTTTATTTAAATAGGAAAAAATTATCTAACATAATTTAAATAATTTTTTCCTTTAATCCATAAAACAAATGTACCTAATGCTACACTTATTTCTCAAAAGAAAACCATTTTAAGCTCTCTATTTTTAGAATTTTATTACAGCAAAAATAGCACTAATTTTAAATAAAATTAGTGCTAGAAAATTTCTTTTAATTTTATAACTTTTCTAAAAACAAATTTTACCATTAGACTTCCCTGCATATTTAGTTTTTATGGATTGCTTCTTTAATTACGATGATTAAAGA
>CALXZR010000114.1 GCA_944393295.1 uncultured Clostridia bacterium | reverse complement strand
ATTTATATAAATTATTATGATATTATAACTTATATAAATTTGAAAGGAGTGTATGAGCCTTCATACAATAATAAATATGGATATTAGACAAATAGAAACATATTTTATGATTTTTCTTTTTTATTCTGTACTTGGTTGGATAATGGAATCTGTTGGCAGTATTTTCAATAAAAAAGTTGGAAAATTTGTAAATAGAGGTTTTTTAATAGGGCCATATTGCCCAGTATATGGATATGGAGTATTACTCATAACCATACTTTTGCAAAAATATGCTGATGACTTTGCTGTACTTTTTATAATGTCTTTTGTATTATGTGGTGTTTTAGAATACTTTACGAGTTTCTTTATGGAAAAGCTATTTCATGCTAGATGGTGGGATTATTCTTCAAAAAAATACAATATAAATGGTAGAATTTGTTTGGAAACTTTACTACCATTTGGAATTATAGGTTCTATTATTTTAAAATATATAAATCCAATATATTTAAATCTAATAGATAAAATTCCAAATAATGCTTTGCATTGGATATCAGGCATTTTATTTGCAATAATACTTATAGATACAATAGTGTCTTTCTTTATCATTAGTAATTTAAAAAAGGTTTCAAATACTGTAGAAAATGCTCCAAAAGATAATACCGAAGAAATATCTAAAAAAGTAAGAGAAACTACAGAGGAATTCACTCAAAAATTAGTAAATGAGGCAGAAGATATGGCTATGGAGTTTACATCACAAGTATATCATATGTCTAGAAAAATGAATATTGGAACTAAGAAATTCACTAGAAGCTTAAAAAATAGCAGAAAGAAAATTTCTAATATACTTTTAGTTTCCCCACATGAAATTTCTGAAAATGTAAAAAGAAATAATATTATTTATAAAAAGATGTTGGAGAATAAATTTATTATTGACCAAAAAGTTAAAGATAGCAAAGAAAATATTTATAAAAAACTTGAAGAAAGAAAAATTGACTTGTCAAATACTATTAAAAATATAACAATAACGCAGGAGGAAATAGAGAAGAAAATAAAAAATATATTTTCTAAAAAATCAATTTTTCATAAACGTTTGACACAAGCATTCCCAACTTTAAAAATTAATTTAGAGGAAATAAAAATAAAAAGGAAAAATAAAAATAACAAAAATAAATAGAAAATGCTTGTAATATAAAGAAAAAATATATATAATTAAAATGCTAGGTTTAAAGTTACAAAAACCTAGCTTAAACTTGTAATGATATTACAAATAGGAGGGATTTTAATGAAGAAAGTTGCAATATTAGCAAATGGCGGAGATGTTTCAGGTTTTAATGCAGTTATTCGTGCAATTGTAAAAACAGCGGAACATAATAATGTAGAATGTTATGGATTTATAGATGGATATAGAGGATTACTAAAAAATAATTATATTCGTTTAAGTAGTGCAGATACAGCTTCTGGAATTTTACAAAAAGGTGGATCTATTATTTCATCATCTACAAATGCAAATGTTTTTCACTATAAGGTTCAAGGAGAAAATGGAGAGGTAGAGTATAAAGACTTATCTGATGTTTGTGTTCAAAATGTTAGAGATGATGAATTTGATTGTGTATTTACATTAGGTGGAGATAGTACACAAAAATCTGCTAGGGATTTATCTTTAAAAGGAATTAATGTAATAGGAGTACCTAAAACAATAGATAATGATGTAGCTTGTACAGATATAACTTTTGGATATAATACAGCTGTTTCTGTTGCAACAGAGGCATTAGATAGATTGCATACAACAGCAGAAACTCATAATAGAATAATGGTTTTAGAAGTTATGGGTAGAGAAGCAGGTTGGATTGCTTTGGAATCTGCTATTGCAGGTGGAGCTGATGTTGCACTTATTCCTGAAATTCCTTATGATATAGAAAAAGCAGCAGAAGCTATAAAAAGAAGACAAGCAATAGGAAAAAACTTTGCTATTGTAGTAGTTTCTGAAGGAGCATTCCCAAAAGGAGGAGATATTTCTGTAGCAAATGAAAGAGATGGAGGAGAAGGAGTTATAAATATACAGCTAGGTGGAGCTGGAGAAAAAGTAGCAAAAGAATTAGAAAAGCTAACAGGCTTAACTGCAAGATGTACTGTTTTAGGATATATGCAAAGAGGAGGAACTCCTACTTCATACGATAGAGTTTTATCTACAAAATATGGTGCAAAAGCAATGGAACTGGCTTTAGAAGGAAAATTTAATGTTTTAACTGTAATAAAAAATGGAAAATTAGATTGCGTACCACTAGAAGAAGTTGTTGGAAACAACAAAGAGATAGGAGCAGTGCAAGGTGGAACAGCAGAAAGCAATGTTAGAGTGGTAACTATGGATCATGATTTAGTAAGAACAGCAAGAGATATAGGAATTTGTTTAGGAGATTAATTAAAGCTTAAATAAATGGTAGTAGATGTTTCTACTACCATTTTGTTGACATAAAAATAAAATGATGATAAAATGTACCCAGCTTTGTTTTAGATAAATAGGAACGCGAATGGTAAAAGTAAACCTATGACTGTTAGAAAAGGGGGATTAGCATGAGAATTCTTCTTGAAATTTTAATTTTTTTTGCTATAGCAGCAATATTTGGCTGGGATAATTATTTACTTATCATTATATTATTGTTTGTTATAATCAATTTTGTAGTAAGAAAAAGAAAATAAAACCTTTAGACATTGTGGTTCGCGTTCAATATAGTCTGAAGGTAGAGGCAAAAGGCTCGGATTCGTCCGAGCCTTTGCTATTTATATATAATTTATCAGCTTTACATTATAGGTTTAAAATAGATATGTCACAAGAAAATTGAAAATAAAATATTGAAAAGAGAGCACCAGGAATGATATTGTTTAAATAACGACAAATAAACATATCGAGGAGGTACTCTCTTATGAATAAAA
>CALXZR010000113.1 GCA_944393295.1 uncultured Clostridia bacterium | reverse complement strand
CAATTTTCGATGTCAAATGGATGTCAAAATGCTATTTTTACTATATCTTATACATTCGTTTATATCCTGTAACCCTTGATATTATTGATTTTTACCACAACAATTCTTGTATTTCTTACCACTTCCGCATGGACAAGGATCATTTCTTCCTACTTTTGGTCCTTCATTTCTTATTGGCTGAGGCTTGTTTTCTGAAGCATTTTGTGGTTTGCTTTCACCTTCTACATTCATTCCATCTATTGCACTTCTATCTATTGCTGTTGAAGTTATACTTGCAGCACTTTTTCTTTCAACAGTCTTTTCTTGCTTTGTAATATGAAGTAAAATTTTAGTAACTTCTAGTTTTATTTGAGCAATCATCTCGTCAAACATCTCTCCGCCTTCAATTCTATATTGAACAACTGGGTCTTTTTGACCATAAGCTCTTAAACCTATACCATTTTTTAATTCATCCATGCTGTCGATATGATCCATCCACTTACTATCTACTACCTTCAATAAAACAACTCTTTCTAGTTCTCTCATTGGTGCTCCAATAGACTCTTCTTTTTGCTCATAGGCTGCCAAAGTCTTATCTTGCAATTCTTGAATTAAGTTATTTACATTTATTTTATCTTCTTTTAATTCGTCAACATTTGAAATTCCTAAATTAGCAAAAATTTCATTTGCTAAAGTTTCTCTATTTATACTATTATCTTCAATTTCTTGTCTATATGTATCTACAATCATTTCTGCTGATTCATTTAGCATTGCTACAATATTGTCTCTTATATTCTCTCCATCTAAAACGGTTCTTCTTTGAGAGTAGATAATTTCTCTTTGAACATTCATTACATCATCATAGCTTAATATATGCTTACGAATTGAAAAGTTTCTGCCTTCTACTTTGCTTTGTGCATTTTCTATAGTTTTTGCAACTAATTTTACTTCTATTGGTAAATCTTCTGGTAAATTACCTCTTTCGAAAATACTTGTAATTATATCTCCACCAAAGATTTTTAGTAAGCTATCGTCTAATGCTAAGTAAAATCTTGTCTCACCAGGATCTCCTTGACGACCACTACGACCTCTTAACTGATTGTCAATTCTTCTTGACTCGTGGCGTTCTGTACCTATAATTTTTAGTCCACCAGCTTCTATAACTTTTTGCTTTTCGTCTTTGATATCTTCATCAAACTTTTCTTCTAAAGCTTTAAATTTCTTTCTAGCTTCTAAAACTTCCTCATCATCTGTTTCGTTAAAAGCTGTAGCTTGTACAATAAGTTCTTCAGAGTATTTTTGCTTTCTCATTTCTTGTTTTGCTAAATATTCACTATTTCCACCAAGCATAATATCAGTACCACGACCAGCCATATTAGTAGCTATTGTAATTGCACCAAATTTACCAGCTTGTGCTATAATTTCTGCTTCTTTTTCATGATTTTTTGCGTTTAATACTTCATGCTCTAATCCCTCTTTTTTAAGTAGATTACTTAGTTTTTCTGATTTATCAATAGAAACTGTACCAACTAAAATTGGTTGACCTTTGCTATGAGCTTCTTTAATGTCAGCTATAATTGCTCTATATTTTGCAGCTTCGTTTTTATATATAACATCAGTTAAATCTTTTCTAATTAGTGGTTTATTTGTAGGTATTTCAATAACATCTAGATTGTAAATTTCTTTAAATTCATTTTCTTCTGTCATAGCAGTACCAGTCATACCAGCTAGTTTTTCATACATTCTAAAATAATTTTGGTAAGTAATTGTAGCTAGAGTTTTAGATTCATCTGCTATTTTTACATTTTCCTTTGCTTCAATAGCTTGATGAAGTCCATCACTATATCTTCTACCATACATAATACGACCAGTAAATTCGTCTACTATTAAAACTTCTCCATCTTTAACAATATAATCTACATCTTTTTTCTTTACACCGTGAGCATGAAGAGCTTGATTTATGTTGTGTACTAGGTCAGAGTTTTCTAAATCGTTTAAGTTTTCCACACCAAAGAAGCTCTCTGCTTTTTCAATACCTTTTTGAGTTAGAGTTGCAGATTTAGCTTTTAAATCTACTATATAATCATATTTTTCATTATCTTCTGCTTGATCAATATCTTTCGTATCCTCTTCTATAATAACTTTTGGTTTTAGTTTTCTAACAAAAGTATCTGCTTTTTTGTATAAGTCTGAAGATTTATTTGCTCTACCAGAAATTATAAGTGGTGTTCTTGCTTCATCAATTAAAATACTATCTATCTCATCTACGATAGCGTAGTTTAATCCTCTTTGTACCATATCTTCTTTACGAATAACCATATTATCTCTTAAATAGTCAAATCCATATTCACTATTTGTACCATAAGTTACATCTGCATTATAAGCTTTTCTTTTAGCGGCAGGTTCCATTCTACTTAGTACTAAGCCAACTGATAAACCTAAAAAACGATATACTTTTCCCATCCATTCGCTATCTCTTTTAGCTAAGTATTCGTTAACTGTTACAACATGAACACCCTTTCCAGTTAAAGCATTTAAATAAACTGGTAAAGTTGCTACTAAAGTTTTTCCTTCACCAGTTTTCATTTCTGAAATTCTACCTTGATGAAGTATAATACCACCTATTAGCTGAACATCAAAATGTCTCATTCCTAATACTCTTTTTGATGCTTCTCTAACTGTTGCAAATGCTTCTGGTAAAATATCATCTAAAGTTTTTCCATTGGATAATTGTTCTTTAAAATATTCTGTTTTTCCTGCCAATTCTTTATCTGTTAGTTTCTCCATTTCTGGTTCTAAGCTATTAATCTTATCTATTATTGGCATTACTCTTTTTACTTCTTTTTCACTATATGTACCAAAAATTTTGTTTAATAATCCCATTTAAAAGCCTCCTAAATTTATGTTGCAAATCCTTTGTGAAATTTGTCTTTTAAAATATATCACTAAATGAAGTGAATTGCAAGTTTTACAGTATTTTTTTACTGTAAAACAGCTAATTAAATATTATATTATTTCAATATCCTCCTTTGGATATTCTTCTCCAACTAACTTGCATAATAAAAAACAAAATCTGTTCCAAGCATATTATATATTGGAAATATTTTCATATTTATTTTTCGCATTCTTGCTTCTTCCAATTGTTTATTTTTTTCTTTTGTATTCATAATAAACTCCTAAGTATTATTAAATAAATTAATATCTTAATATATATTATATGTTATATATAAATCCTACTTCATCGTAACTTTTTTTACCTATTTTTATGGCTCTCTCTTTTATAATTTTTCCTCCCATTTTTGTATAAAATTTTTTTGAAGGCTCATTATCTTTTAAGCACCATAATATCATTTTTGTTTTGTTCTTCATTTTAAATTCTTTAACTACATACTCAAATAATTTTGTTCCTATTCCTTTATACTTTAACTCTGGTTTTACATATATTGCTAATAACTCACAATCTATATTAGGTATATCTTGTGAAAATTTATTGCTATCAATATATCTACAAAATCCAGCAATTTCTTTGTTTAATTCTGCAACAATAAATCCATTTTGCCTAAAATCTTCTCTTCTTTTTTCTAGTCTTTCTTCTTTGCTCATTGTTTTTAAAAAGCTATCATCTATAATTCCTTTGTATGCTGTTTGCCATCCTTTAATTTGAATATCAACAACACTTGATAAATCATCTATTTCTACATTTCTAATTTTGATATTCTCCATAATTTAATCTCCACACAAAGAATTTTTATATTGCTATAATATCATAAAAGAAGTTTATTATCAATAATCTATATTTCAAATTTTCTTATTACTTAATCATATTTTACATTTTGGAGCATAACCTTTAATTAATAAAAGAAGCTCTACTAATTTAAGGTTTAGAAGAGCAATTACAACTTGCGTAAAGGATGGTTACTATGTTTGTTTTCAATTTAAAATTAAAAAAATCTACTATTGCAAAAACTCTTTTTATTATTCTTGCAATTATATGTGTTATTATTAGTATCATAGCTCTAATAAAAATGCTAAAGACGATTGAAAAAGATACTACTATTGTAGACAGTGATTGCCTACCTACAAATGAGATTGCACTATTAACTGAATCTAACTATACTGATGTTTTAAAAATGGTACATGAGGATTTAAATACTTACATTGGACAACAAATTTCTTTTACTGGATATGTATATCGTGTTCCAAATATTAAAGATAATGAATTTATTTTAGCAAGAGATATGTACATTGACTCTAATCACCTACAATCTGTAGTTGTAGGTTTTTTATGTAGTGTAGAAAATGCAAAAGATTTTAATAATGGCGATTGGGTAAAAATAACGGGAACTATAGAAAAAGGTGAATATTTTGGAGAAATTCCTATTTTAAAAATTAGTAATATTGAAAAAACTACAGCTCCTGAAAATAAATTTGTAGAACAACCAGATGATAGCTATGTGCCAACAGCTGTTATTTATTAGATGTGTCAATAGGCAAAAATTTTATGCCTATTGACTAATTTATTCTATAATTGACTTTATTAAACCCTTGTCGATACTTGTTGCAAAAATATTTTTTAATATTACCAGTACAATAGGTCCTAAAAGCATTCCAAGTACACCTATTAATTTAAATCCTGTATACATTGCCACTAATGTAAAAATTGGATGAATGCCAATTTTATTACTTACTAATTTAGGCTCTAAAATTTGTTTTACCACAATAGTTAATATATAAAGTCCTAATAAAGCAAAGGCTAGACCTTTATTTGAATTTAATAATTCAATTAATATCCATGGTATAAACACTGTACCTGCTCCGAAGTATTGGAAGCGCATCTACAAATCCTATAAATACAGCCATTAAAAATGGATAAGTAATCTTCATATCCAATATATAAAATAAATTTAATCCTATTGTTACTATAATAAAAGTAATTAAGATTAGTATTGCTTCTGCTTTTAAATATTTTCCAAGGCTACTTATTATTTCAGATAAATGCATTCTTACTTTTCCAACCCAGCTTTTTGGAAAATGATGTTCTAATCTATCTAATATATAAAATTTATCTGAGCTAATAAAGTAAGTTGCAAGTATTGTAATTATTGAATAAATAAATATTGTAGGTATTGAACTTATAGACTGCAAGATCTTAGTCATTGAATTTTTTAGCATTGTAGAAAATCCATTAAAAATTTCTGTTACGCTATTTTGTAGTAAATAATTTATGTCATCTGGTAAATTAAATTGCTCTAAGTATTTCCAAGCCTCTCTAATAAAGTTAATAATTTTATCTAGATACATATTCATACCGCTTAAAAAATCGCTAAGTTCGTTTATAAGAGTAATAACTCCCCATATCATAAGAGCTATTAATAATATAAATACAAAAACTAAAACTATTACACTGCTAGTTTTCCTTGAGAGATTGGTTTTATTTTTTACAAATTTTATTAATGGTTCTATTAGTATAGAAATAATGTATCCAATTAAAAAAGGCATATAAAAAATGCTAAGTTTTAATCCTAAATAGAAAAGCACAATTGCAAATAGCAATACTAAACAATTTTTTAATATTTTTGAATATTCATATTTTCTCTCCATTTTTCCCTCTTCTTTATTCAAAAATTTATTTATTATAGCTTACACTTTTTTCTATAAAAAAATACTCGAAACTTGAAAATAAAATCAAATTTCGAGTATACTTATAATTTACTCATATAATATTAGCAAATTTTCAGAAAACCTTACTTTTTATTATTTATCATCACAACCGCAAATGCATTCAAAAGTTTTTCCTACTTCTTCACAAGAAATATTATCTTGCTGAGCTATATCTCCTATTGTAAGAACACCAATTGCTTTTCCATTTTCTAATACAGGTAGTCTACGAACTTGATTATTAGCCATAATATTAGCAGCTTCTTTTATGTCTGTATCTGCTGAAGTTTTTATTACATTAATAGTCATTATATCAGAAAGCTTTGTATTGTTACAATCTTTGTTGTGTGCAACTGCTCTTGTTATAATATCTCTATCTGTTACAAAACCTACAACTTTGTCATCTGATGAACAAATTGGAAGACAACCTATCTGATTAGAATTCATTAATTTTGCAGCTTCAGTAACAGTAGTTTCTGGTGCTGCTTTTACTAAATTATTACACATACAATCTTTTACTCTCATAAAAATTCCCCTTTACTATTAGTTTATAAAAATAGTATGGGGAATTTTTTTTAATTTATTCAATTTTCTATTTTATTTTCTTGTTTACCAATTCTTTGAACTTATTTCCTCTATCAGCAAAGTTTTTAAACATATCAAAGCTTGCACTTGCTGGTGAAAATAAAACCACATCTCCTTTTCTGCTTAATCTATTAGCAAACATTATAGTTTGCTCTAAAGAATTACATTTATGAATACCTAATTTTTTATTTGATTTTTCTAATTCTTCTAAAACAACTTTTTCTATTTTATCAGCTGTTTGACCAATTAGAATTAATTCTTTGCAATTTTCTATGATTGGTTTTGCTAAAGGTTTGTAATCTAAATTTTTATCATATCCTCCTGCTATTAAAATTATATTTCTTAAAGAAAAAGCATTTAATGCTACCATTGTTCTTGTAGGACTAGAAGAGGCTGAATCATTATACCATTTTATCCTATCTTCAGTTTCTTTTACTAATTCAATTCTATGCTCTACTCCTTTAAATTCAGATATAGCTTTAACTGCTGTTTGTACATCTACAAATTCTCTTGTTGCTGCAAGTACAGCACAAATATTTTCGGCATTGTGTTTTCCTTTTAATATGATATTTCTTGTATCTAAAATATGCTTTCTAAGACCATCTTGACAATATTTAATTTTTCCATCATCTACTATATATCCATTTTCTAGTTTTTCATTACTGCTAAAAAATATTACTCTACTTTTTGTTAGTTTACTACACTCTCTTGTAATCTCATTATCGTAATTTAAAACAAGCAAATTTTCTGGTTCTTGGTATTTGAAAATATTTTGTTTTGCTTCAATATATTCCTCCATAGAGCTATGAATATTTAAGTGATTTGGAGTGATATTTGTAATTACAGAAACTGCTGGGCTAATTTTCATATTCATTAATTGAAAACTGCTAAGCTCTAATACAACAAAGTCTTCTTCTGTCATCTTATCAATTTCTGTAAATAATGGATGTCCTATATTTCCTCCAAGAAATACATTATAGCCACCTGCTTCTAAAACTTTTGCAATTAAAGTTGTAGTAGTAGTTTTTCCATCACTTCCTGTAACACCTATTATTTTACTAGGACTAAGCTCTAAAACCATTTCTATTTCAGTAGTAATTATAGCTCCTCTTTCTGCTTCTTCTACAAGCTCTGGAACAGTTGGCAGGCAGCTTGGTGAACGAAATATAATATCAAATCCTTTTAATTTCTTTAAATAGTTTTTTCCAAAGGAAAATTTCATTCCATAATCAATAATTTGATTAATTAAGCCATTATCTATTTGATCTATTTCTTTACTATCAAAAACTGTTACTTCTGATTTTAAATTATGTAAATAAGATATAAGTGGAATATTACTAACTCCAAGTCCTATAACGGCTACTTTTCTTCCTCTTAAATAATTGTTAAATTCTTCTAACTTCTTATTTTCGTATTCCAAAATATGCACTTCCTTTCTTAAGCATAAGCTTTATTTAAACACATTCTGGTAGTTTTATTTTATCTAAAAGTAAATTTGTAGATTCGTCCACACTTTTACAATTAGTTACATCCAATACAATTGTATTTTCACTTATTTCATAAAAGCCTGCTTCTTTTTGTAATCTATCCCTTACTTCAATATTTTTCCTTATCTCATCTTCTGATTCTTTATTTTCATATTGACTACATTTTCTTTTAACTCTTTCTTCTAAAGAAGCTGTTATAAAAAAATGATAATCTGTATTTGGATATATTTGCATAATACTTCTTCCAGAAATAATAACATTAAATTTTTCTTTAAGATTATCTATTAGTTTTCTTGCAAAAATAAATAAATTTTCGTTATTTGCTTTTCCTCCAACTGTTGAAACAGCTAAAGATGATTCTTTTGACTGCAAGTCTTCTTCACTTATTTTCTTTTCTCCCATATATATAGCTGTTTCATTGTTTTCAATTTTTAAACTAATATTAAATAAGTCCATCATTTCCTTTATATCTAATTCTTTATTTGTATTCTTAAGCTCCTCTAAGGATTTTCCATTTTGCATAATAGCATATACTATAGCTCTATATAAATTTCCTCCATTTAAAAGAACGGTGTTAGATAATCTTTTTGTTAATTGTCTACATATACTTGTTTTTCCAGCTCCAACTAAACCTTCTATTCCTATAACCATTATTATTCCCCTTTTATACTTTATTATTTTACTTTTAATATTGTACCATTTTTAATATTCTTTTTCAATATTTTGAATAAACAAAAATATGGTGGTTATACTATGTTTAGAAATGAACAAGGAGGTGTTCTAAATGTCAAATAAAAAGAAAAACAATCAACAAAAAAATGATGAGAGAAATAATAACAATAGTAACAACTCTAATAACTAGTTTACCTGTAGTGCCTTATAGAGCTTAATTGTTGTATTTGGCACTACTTACTGCTTTTGAAATTTCAAATATCTTTTTATGAACTTTGAGGAATTTCACTAAAGTTCATTCCTAAAGTATAAAAAGCTCTTATTGCTTATTTTGCAATTTGAGCTTTTCTTAGTTTATTTAATAGTTGTAATCATTAATTTATTTGCTAATATGAACATTATATATAATATTACTATTATAAGGGCTACACATATTACTATTTCTATTATTTTTTGTAATTTTTCATTTTTTATGAATTTTTTAATAAATTCTATTATAGTATTTAGCCCTGTTGAGATAAATATTATAATAGACATCCACATTGGATAAATATATCTTCCTTGAGCTTGATAATCTGTAGCATAACTATATTGTATGCTTAATAATAGTGTTATTATAGCTACCACTAATAAACAAATATAAAAGATTTTCATTTTTGTATTTTTCTTATTTTTAAAGAAAAATGTAAATAGCATTCCGATTGTTCCTATAACTAATAAGTAAATATAAAAACTATATACCCAACTATCTATTTGATATTGCATTAATCCTAACACACATATAAAGCTTTTTATTGTTGAATCCATCCATGTTGTTCCTGACCATTTTGTAGATTCAAGCATTTCTTTATAAGTCATATTATTATTTTTAGCTATATCCCTTTGACTTGGTTTTAAGAAATCAACTGCTCCTTCTTCACATGCATTCATAAATGACTTCATTCCTAGAAAATCTCCGTCATTTACAATAAAGCTCCTTATAAAGAAGAATGATATTCCTATTAAAACTATTACGGCTATAAAAATTCCATATTTAAGCATATTTTTATAATCGAAAACTATTTTTAGATTTTCTTTCTTTTCTTCTTTTTTAGCAGGAATTTCAATTTCTTTTGAAGCTTTATATTTTTCTTTTGCAGCTTTTTCTTCACTAATTTTTATTTCCTTTGTATTTACATTTCTTTTTGCAATAAAGCTACATACAAACAAAACAATACTCATTAAAATCCAAGCATAAGCATTGTAGTAAGACAATGCACAAACTATTATTCCAATTGCTAGCAATGCTGAATTTTTAAAATTCCATCCACTTGAAAGTGAATGTACCCAAGCAAAGACAATCATACTTGAAGCTGCAAGTGCAATAATATCATTATTTACATAGCTAGACAAAAATACAAACTGTGGTATAAAAGCTCCTAAAACTATAGTAAAATATCTTATAGGTTTACTAGAAAATAATCTTTTGGCTATTCTTATTAAAAAATATACAAATACTGTTCCAGAAATAACACTTACAAGTCTAGCTGCTATTAAAAGTCCTGCTTCACCAGCTCCTAAAAGGGCTGCAATTTTCATAAACCCTGCACTCATAACAGAACCTAATAGAAGAGGATAATAAGCATAGGATGCATTATAAAATGGATGTATAACCTCTGGATCATCTGGCATTGGGAGACTTCCATGATTGTAAATATATTTTGGTACTACATATCTCATAGCTTCATCTGGTGCATATTCTGTTGGTATAAATATTGACCATAATAAAGCAATCGTAAAGAAGATAAATAAAATAACTAATTCAAGTTTATTTAGTCTATCTTTTTCTTTGTCAAATTTTACTATACTTTTCATATGTTTTTCTCCTATTTTAGATTTTCTAGATAGAGTTTTAACATTCTGTTTTTCATATATATTATACACTATCTATATTTAATTTTCTAAATATTTTTTCAAGAATTTTCCTGTATATGATTGTTCATTTTTACAGATTTGTTCTGGTGTTCCTATTGCAATTACTTGACCGCCTTTTTCTCCACCTTCTGGACCTAAATCTATAATATGATCAGCTGTTTTTATTAAATCTAAATTATGCTCAATTACTAATATTGTATTTCCTGTATCTACTAATCTTTGTAAAATATCTATTAATCTATGCACATCTGCAATATGCAAACCTGTTGTTGGCTCATCTAAAATATCTAGAGTTTTTCCAGTAGCTCTTTTTGAAAGCTCTGTTGCAAGCTTTACTCTTTGAGCCTCTCCACCTGATAAAGTTGTAGAAGGCTGACCTAATTTAATATAGCCTAAACCTACATCTAATAAAGTTTGTATCTTTTGTTTTATTTTTGGTAAATTACTGAAGAAATCAACTGCTTCTTCAACAGTCATATCTAATACATCAGCAATACTTTTTCCTTTATATTTTACTTCTAGAGTTTCCCTATTGTATCTCTTTCCAGAGCAAACTTCACAAGGTACATATATATCTGGCAAAAAGTTCATCCCTATACGAACTACACCATCTCCTTGGCAAGCTTCACATCTTCCTCCTTCAACATTAAAGCTAAATCTACCTTTTTGATATCCTCTCATTTTTGCTTCATTAGTTCCAGCAAAAATATCACGAATGCTATCAAATACACCTGTATAAGTTGCTGGGTTTGAACGAGGAGTTCTTCCAATAGGTGATTGATCAATATTAATAATTTTGTCTATAAATTCTATTCCTTTAATTTTATCACATTTTCCTGGCTTTACATTTGAGCCATTAAGTTCTTTTGCTAAATATTGATATAGCACTTCATTTACTAAAGTAGATTTTCCAGAGCCAGAAACTCCTGTTACACAGTTAAATACACCTAAAGGTACTTTTACATTTACATTTTTTAAATTGTGTTCAGTAGCTCCTAATATTTCAATGGATTTTCCACTTGATTTTCTTCTCTTTTTTGGAACTGGTATTTTTCTTCTTCCACTTAAGTATTGTCCTGTTATAGAATTTTCTACTAGCTTTATTTCTTCGGCAGTACCTTGAGCTACAACATTTCCTCCATGAACTCCTGCTCCTGGTCCAATATCAATAACTTCATCTGCAGCATACATTGTATCTTCGTCATGTTCTACAACAATTAAAGTATTTCCTAAATCTCGCATTTTTTTCATTGTTTGAATAAGTTTTTCATTATCTCTTTGATGAAGTCCTATACTTGGTTCGTCCAAAATATACATTACACCAGAAAGACCAGAACCTATTTGAGTAGCAAGTCTAATTCTTTGTGCTTCACCACCAGATAAAGTTCCTGCTGGTCTAGATAAAGTTAAATAATCTAAACCTACATCTATCAAAAATTGTAATCTCTTATTTAGCTCTCTAAAAATCATATCAGCTATCATTCTATCTTTTTTATTTAATTGTAGTGATTCTAAATATTGTTTTATTTTTACTATAGATAACTCAGTAAGTTCGTTTATATTTTTATCTCCAACTTTTACAGCTAAAACTTCCTTTTTTAATCTTGCTCCATGACAAGTTGAACAAGCACTTTCACTCATATACATTTCATAAAAATCTCGCATTCCTGCAGATTTTGTTTCTTTATATCTTCTATCTAAAGTAGGAATTACTCCTTCAAAAGGTGCTGTAAATCTTCTTGTTCCAGCAGAAGAGGTATATTCAAAATCAATTTCCTCATCTCCTGTACCATATAAAATTTTTTCTAGAAACTCTCTAGGAAGTTTTTTAATTGGCTTTTTAATATCGACACCATAATGTTTTCCTATACTTTCAAAATACATTTTAGCCATCGTTTCTCCCTTTTTCATTGTACTAGAACCAAAGGCTTTTACTCCATCATATAAAGTTTTACTTTTATCTGGAATAATTAAATCTTCATCCATTTTCATTAAATAGCCTATACCAGTACATTCTGGGCAAGCTCCCTGAGGATTATTGAAGGAAAACATACGAGGAGATAGTTCCTCAAAGCTAAAACCGCAATTAGTACATGCATAGTTGCTACTAAAAATTCTTTCTCCTTCACCTACAACATCTATTTTTACTAAGCTTCCTGCGTATTGCATAGCAACTTCAACACTTTCAGCTAAACGATTTCTAGTTTCTGGTTTAATTACTAAACGATCTACTATAATATCTATATTGTGTTTTTTGTTTCTATCTAATTTTATTTCTTCTGAAAGATCATAAACCTCACCATCTACTTTAGCTCTTACAAATCCGTTTTTTTGCATATCAGAAAAAAGCTTTGTATATTCGCCTTTTTTAGAACGAATAACTGGTGACAAAACTTGTATTTTTGTACCTTCTTCGTAATTTAAAATAATATCTACAATTTGATCAATAGTTTGCTTTTCGATTTTTATTCCACAATTTGGACAGTATGGGACACCAATTCTCGCATATAGTAGACGAATATAATCATAAATTTCTGTTACAGTTCCAACTGTTGAACGAGGATTTCTTGAAGTTGTTTTTTGATCTATTGAAATTGCTGGAGATAAACCATCTATACTTTCTACATCTGGTTTTTCCATTATTCCTAAAAATTGTCTTGCATAAGAAGATAAGCTTTCTACATATCTTCTTTGACCTTCAGCATATAATGTATCAAAAGCTAAAGAAGATTTTCCAGAGCCTGAAAGACCAGTTACTACTACTAATTTATCTTTTGGGATTTCTAAGCTAATATTCTTTAAATTATGTTCTTTTGCGCCTTTAATGATGATTTTGTCATTCATTTTTTAAGCCCCCTATTTATATTACATATTATTACATAAAACTACTTTTTTATATATTCTTTTTAGACGAAAATATTATAACACAACAAAAATAAAGTAGCAAGGTTAATTGCTACTTTATTTTAACTGTGTATACGGATTAAAATAATGAAATTCTCTTTCATACAAACGGTTCGCCTCTTCACTTGCCATTGCCTCGAGTTCCAATTGTTGCATAGTAGCATCCTCCTTGAAATGTTAATTAACTTGTACATTTTCTGTTAAACTTTGTACATTAATATTTTAACATTTTATTTACATAAAATCAATAAGATACGAATTTTTAAGAATATTTCTCTAGCTCTTTTATTTTATCTCTTAATTCTGCCGCCTTTTCAAATTCCATAGCAGTAGCATATTTAAGCATTTCATCTGTTAGTTTGCGTATAATATCTTCTATGCTCTCATCATCTTTAATATCATATTTACTTTGGATATCTTCTACTATTGTTGCTTTAATTGTATCTCTTACAGATTTTCTAATTGTTTGTGGAGTTATTCCGTGTTCTTCATTGTATTTTTCTTGAATTTGTCTTCTTCTATTAGTCTCAGAAATAGCTTTTTCCATTGAATCTGTAAGCTCATCTGCATACATAATAACTCTTCCATCTGTATTTCTAGCAGCACGTCCAATAGTTTGTATCAAAGAACGTTCTGAACGAAGAAAACCTTCCTTATCTGCATCTAAAATAGCAACAAGTGAAACCTCTGGCATATCTAACGTTTCCCTTAAAAGGTTAATACGTACTAACACATCAAATTCTCCTAATCGCAATGAACGAATTATTTCCATTCTCTCCAAAGCCTTTATATCTGAATGCATATATCTTACTTTAATATCTATTCCTGATAAATAAGCTGTTAAATCTTCTGCCATTTTTTTAGTAAGAGTTGTAACTAAAACTCTTTCATTTTTTTCTACTCTTTCTCTTATTTGTTCAATTAAATCATCTATTTGATTTTCAACAGGTTTTACTTCTATTTTAGGGTCTAATAATCCAGTTGGTCTTATAATTTGCTCTACCACGTTATCTTTTGAATGTTCTTTTTCATAATCTGCAGGTGTAGCACTCACAAATATAACTTGATTTAATCTTTGTTCAAATTCTTCAAATTTTAATGGTCTATTATCAAATGCTGATGGTAACCTAAATCCATACTTTACTAAAGATTCTTTTCTAGCTCTATCTCCATTATACATTGCTCTTACCTGTGGAATTGTTGCATGAGATTCATCTATTAATAGTAAGAAATCCTTTGGGAAGTAATCAAACAATGTATATGGAGCGCTTCCTGGAGCACGACCACTTATGTGCCTTGAATAATTTTCAATTCCTTGGCAAAATCCTGTTTCTTTCATCATCTCGATGTCAAAATTAGTTCTTTCTTCTATTCTTTGTGCTTCTATCAATTTATTATTATCTTTAAAATATTTCACTCTTTCTTCTAGTTCTTGCTCTATTGTACCTATTGCTCTTTCCATCTTTCCTGATGTTGTAACATA
>CALXZR010000112.1 GCA_944393295.1 uncultured Clostridia bacterium | reverse complement strand
TCTTGCAATGTTTTTCCTTCGTTTGAATAACTTCTTACTACATTCATGTCCACCTCTTTCTTTTTAAATGTATATGTCAAAACATATAATTTATTACTTCAAAAAACAGATATAAATCATCCTATATCTGTTACAACCAATCAAAAAAGAGTCTAGCACTTTTTGCTAAACTCCATATTTTATATTGGTTAATTTTTGTATCACACTTTTCTTACATAAATGTCTAATACACTATTTTTAATACTGTATTAGTTGACTTTTTGATAACACTTTTATTGCATAACTACACTATACAATATTTGATAAACATTGTACTTTGCAACTTTTTGCTAACAAATTTTTTATATAAGAAATCTGTAGAAAATTTTTATTTTCTACTTTATAGTGACATTATATACATTTTTTTACATTTTGTCAATATTTTCATTAGATTTTTTTACTTCCCTAACCAATGCATATTAAACAAAATATTGTTAATTATACAATGGAGATAATTTTCTCAAATTATTAACAATTTCAACTAGACATTTTATAGTATAATCAATTTCTTCTTTATTATTATATTTTCCTATACTAATTCTTATAGTACTATGTGCAATAGTGTCTGATAACCCTATTGCTTTTAATACATGAGAAGATTCTAAACTTCCTGTAGTACATGCACTTCCTGTCGATACATATATACCTCTTTTATCTAATTCTTGTAATATATTATCCGCTTCTATAAAATCAAAAGAAACACTTATATTTCCTGGTATTCTATTTATTAAATCCCCATTTATTTTTATTCCTTGTATATCTTTTTGGATTTTATTTATAAAATAATTCCTTAATTCAATTGTTTTTTTATTATTTTCTTCTGAATTTTCATAGACTAAAGACATTGCTTTAGCTAATCCAACTATACCAGCAACATTTTCTGTTCCAGCTCTCCTATTTCTTTCTTGATGTCCACCGTTTAAATATTTTCTAAATTTTATTCCATCCCTTAAATAAAGTACCCCTATCCCCTTTGGTCCATAAAATTTATGTGCTGATAAAGAAAGTGAATCTATATTCATGTTTTTAACATCTATTTTTATATTACCTATTGCTTGTACACTGTCTGTATGAAATAAAATATTATTCTTAGTTGCAATTTTGCTTATCTCATTTACTGGTTGAATCGTTCCTATTTCATTATTTGCAAACATTATTGATATTAAAATTGTATCTTTTCTTATTTTTTCTTTCAAATCATTTAAATCCACAATTCCATTTTTGTTTACTTTAACATATGAGACTTCGAACCCTTCTCTTTCCAATTCTTTACAAGTATCTAAAATTGCTGGATGTTCTATGGTGCTTGTAATAATATGTTTTCCCTTTTCAGCATTTCCTAATGCGATTCCCTTTAAAGCCATATTATCAGATTCACTTCCTCCGCTTGTAAAATATATCTCATTTGGATTTGCATTTAAATATAAAGCAACTTTTCTTCTTGCTTCCTCAATTGTTCTTTTATTATCCCTACCTATTTTATAGGCTGATGAAGGATTTCCATAATTTTCTTTTAAATATGGAATCATTTCTTCAAAGACTCTATTATCCATTTTTGTGGTTGCTGCATTATCTAAATATACTTCCATTATTATCACTTCTTTCTTCTTGTATTATAACATACAAGATTTATATTTTAAATATATTGACAAAATTTAACTCTTATTATATTCTTTGTATATGGGAGGCGATATTTTGAATAATATAAGAGTAGGTTGTTCTGTTTTAATAAAATCAAATAATAAATTATTATTAGGAATTAGAAACAAAGAACCAAATAAAGGATTAATAATAACTCCTGGTGGAAGAGTAGAATTATTTGAAAATATGATAGATACAGTAAAAAGAGAAATTATGGAAGAAACCGGTTTAGAAATTACAAATATCAAACAATTAAAAACTTATGAAATTATTAATAAACCTGATGAACATCGAATCATAATATATTGGTCAGCAGATTATGATAAAAACTCCATTCATTCTGCAAGTGATTTAACAAATGCTAAATTTTATAGTAAAGAAGAAATTCAAGAATTGGATAAACTAGGAAAATTAAGTAGTATTACAAAGCAAGTTTTATCTGATAACAATTGGCTATAAAAATAGAACTAGGTAGTTATCTATCTAGTTCTATCTCTTTACTTATTGACCTTTCTATATTCCATACTTCAAATACACAGAATTTTTCCTCATATATATTCATCATTATACCAAAGGGTTTTCTTGGCATTTGAATGTTCCCATAAATAACTTTATCTATACACTCATCATATAATTTTTTAAACAACTTATAATCTAAATGTGGTGTTTCTTCTGGTATACTATTAACTATTTCTTGAACTCCTTGTTCTTTTAAATTGGAAACTAATTCATTTATTCTGTTATTTCTAGACACTCTATATTGCTCATCATTTATCTGAAATAATCCATTCCATACCATTTTTGCATCTTTATAATTATGTATAGGCTTTTCATAAATGGAATCCCAAGGTATTTGAATTGCTGTATGTACTGTTTTTCCTCGTGTAATATCTCCAACATCAAATCCAGGGCCGACATAATCAATTAAAATTCTATCTCCTTTTTCAAATACTACCATAATAGCACCATTAGTTCTATATCTTGGAGTATAATGTCCTGTTAGCATAGTTGATGGATGTTTAGACATTAGGATTACACCATCTTCAGTACATTCTTTTACTTCTTTTAAGTAATTATTTATATCATCTAGTTTAACATCTCTTCCTCGTATCATTTTATATCCCTGCCCAATTGGAGCATCCGTTCTACATAAAAGAGGTTCCTCACCGAATATTTCTCTTATTTTTGGATTATTAGTATCTATATAATCTCTTAAAATATATACATCTCCAAAGGATTGTAATCCCAAACTATTGCAAATATCCCAACCTTTTAATTTTCCGTATTTAGATATAATTTCTCTATCTTCCGCCTTTATCAAAGACCTCATTATCCTTCTCTCCTATTTCTCTTTTTTTAAAATCAACCAACCAGCCTTCTAAACTTTTCATGTTTACTACTGAATATCTACCACCACTTTTTAATAATATCAAACTTCCAACCGTTGCCTGTATTTCTCCTAAAATATATTCAGGTTTTGGTATCCTTTCATATTCTTTATGAACAGGAGCATCCATTTCTCCAAAAAGATTTAATTGTCTGCTTTCTTCTAATAAATTTTGTCTAACTTTATTCGAAATATTTGTAAAATTATTATATTCTGGCTTTATAAAATATTTTTTACATCTCTCATCAATACTTCGTAAAATAGATTCGTATTTTTGCATAAGCATTCTATCAATTTCTTCTTGTTCTCTATCTATTATAAAATTATTCATTTTATAGGAAGAATTTACTCTAGATGCTATCCCTAATTTAGATATTTGACTTTCTATTTGTCTTGCCATTCTACCATTTGGAGTCTGAGCCAAAAATATAGAATACAATGCTCCTTGTTCTAATATTCTCTCATATCTTCTATAACTTGCTGCTGTTCCAACCTTTAATTTATCATTTGCAAAATAAGCAAGATAAACATGATGTCCTTCATGACAAAAATCTCTTGCTTTACCACTATTAGTTTGGCATGTGCTACCATTACACCCCAAGCACAAATCAAATCCGGATTTTTCTTGGCATTCCTTGCATTGACTATATCCACTATCTGTCAAATTAGTAAAAGATTGACATGCTACAATTTCTTTCTTTATTAAATCATAGTATCCTTTACAATGTTTTTCCATTGTCTTTTTCACTTCTATAATTCCGTTCGCAATCTTCATATTGCATAGAATGTGTTACATTATCATACAATAATATTTTTGGTTTTTCATCCATCCATTTTATTCCTAAAAATTGTTTTATTCCCATATTGATGTTCCTTTCATCTTTTCGAAATGTGGTCTTAATTTCTTAATTATTTCTATCATCCAGTCTTTTCTAATATTTTCATTCCATAAAGCCCTATCTAATGCATTTATGTCTTTTGCAATTAATTTTCTAATAAATTGTGATTCCACTACTGGTGCATCTGCTAAAAACATTTCTCCATTTTGATTCTCATAATATAAATATGGTATATTTCGAGTTTTTTGATTTAATATTTCATTATAATCTTTTAAACTTCTTAATTCATATCCATATTTATGAAATTTATCTTTTACATCTGTATCAACAGCAACAATATGTAGATGTGCATGATCAGAACAAGATCCACCTTTTGCTGAACAAGATAACGCTCCATGTTCATAAAATACGGATTTTCCGTAATTTTGTTCAAAAACTTTTTTTAACTCTTCTTTTATAATTTTCAATTCTTCAATTTGATTTTTCGGTAATTGTGATATTGATAAGCAATGCTCCTTTGGCACTATTAATAAATATCCCGGAACTAAAGGTCCTACCATAGGCATTATTACAAATTTATGTGTGGTTGCTACTATTCTGCTATTTAACCCTTCTTTTTCAAATTCGTCTTTTAAATATATATTAAAAAAATTATTTTCTTCTTTTCCATTTATTTCACTACAAAATGAACATTCCATATATTATTACCTCTCTCCTAATTCTTTTTCATATTCTTTATTATTAATAGATTTTACACACTTTTCTAACATTCTATATCCTACATTCATATTGTTGAAATCAGCTTTTGTTCCCCACCAATGATTGTTATTATCATATATAGTGTAATCTGTCCAATCTAATCTATTTAGTTTACCTTCATTAAACACTGGTGATCCAGGCAATGGTACAAATCTATACAAACTAATTCTATGTATATATTCTCTTAACTCATTTAAATATTGTATTGTTTCTAAACTTGATTCAATATTTTCCCCTGGATACCCATGCATTATATATAATTTAACAGGTATACCATTTTTATGCAACCTTTTTATTACTTCTTTAGCATTTTCCAGATTTATTCCTTTGTTCATGTTATCTACCATTCTTTGAGAACCACTTTCAATTCCTAGTCTTATTTCTTGACAATTACTATCTTTCAATGCCTGTATTATTTCATCATTTACTGTATCTACTCTTGAATTACATTCCCATTCTAATCCATATTTCTTAAAAATACTAGCAATCCCCACTGCATGTTTTGTATTTAAAGTAAATGTTTCATCCAATAATGTAATCCCATCACATTTTGGATATCTTTCTAAAATATATTTAACTTCTTCTTCAAAATCTTTTAAGTCTCTAAATTTTACTTTTCCTCTATTTTGAATTGCACAAAACTTGCAACCAAATACACATCCTCTGGAAGATATCATACTAATAGAGTTTTTGCTTTTTCCTCCAACACGATTATTCATATATATTTTATCATCAGGTATTAAATGTCTTGCTGGAAATGGTAAATTCGTAATATCTACTCTCTCTCCATTAATTATTCCTTTTTGCTGACAACCATTTTTTATCCAATTTGTAACAGTTTCTTCTCCTTCACCTGTAAATACAGCATCTAAATTCATCTGTTTTAATACTTGTTCTGGAAATATGGTTGCTTGTGTATTCCCTGCAATATGATATTTTGCTTTTTCTTTTAATTTCTCAGCTAATTGCAAATATGTAGGATATGATGCAGTAGATGAAATTGAGTAAGCATATATATCAGCATTTGGTATATCTGCTATTTTTGTATTTTCATCGAAATATTTTACTTCTACATCACATCCACTTTTTTCCAAAGCAGAACATAGGTATAACATACCTAGTGGTGGAAATTCTACTCTTTTTTTATCTTTTATTTTATCATCATAGTAATAGTAAAAAAATATAATTTTCATGATACTCCTCCAAAATTTATATTGTTTTATCTATTTTCTTATGTTTACAAATATAATTTTACCATAATATTATAATTTTTACAATATTTTACATAATTTTTCATAATACAATTTAATCTTTACTCTTTTCTAAACTCTTCTCTATAAACATCTCCTATAATATAAAAATCATATAAATCCATTTTAGTCATTCCTTCTGATTCTCTACTCACATAATAATTTGCTTTTTTTCTTGCATTATTTAACATTTTATTAAATCTCTCATAATGTTCATCACCCAATAAATTTTTCATAACTTCACTATTTAAGTATGTACCAATAGCCATTGTTCTTAAAAATTTCACACTTATTTTTCTTTGTGTCTTTAAAAACTTGTTCATTTTTTCTTCAATTGGTTTTAAAATTTCTTTAATTAATTCTTCCATTTTATCTTGATATAAATCTAAATTTAATTCCTTGTCTATACCACTTCTAATAATATCTGCTTCATATCTTCCTTGACTTTTTGCAATATTTTTTATCATATCTTTTTTATATTTT
>CALXZR010000111.1 GCA_944393295.1 uncultured Clostridia bacterium | reverse complement strand
AGAAAAATTAGTAGAAGAGTACATAGGAGAAAATGCAGAAAAAATTATGAATTCAAAAACTAATTGGTCAGCGGCAATTTTAGGAGAAGCGATAGGTCCAGTATGGTTTTTTTACAGAAAGTCATATCTAATAGGCTTCTTATTTATATTTATTACTTATATAGTAGGTAGAATAGCAAATGCATTAAATATTAAAGAAGCATATTATATAATGTTTTTTATATATTTATTTACAGCAAATAAATTATATCTTTGGGATGTTAAAAGAAAAATAAACAAGATAAAGCTAAGCAATGAATTTGTATCAGAAGATGAATTAGTAGAGCTTGTAAGAAAAAAAGGTGGAACTAACATAGTGGCAGCAATAATCTATACGGTATTTATAATAGCTACAATTATTTTATCAGTATATATATATTGGTTAGCATATCAAACTATGATAGGAACACTTGAATCAGTATACATTAATTAAATAAAATCAAAAAAGCGAGTATTACAGCGTAATATTTGCTTTTTATTTTATTTAAACAATAGATTGAAATAAAATTTGTTTAATGATACTATACACTCAAAGTAAGTTTTGGAGGATTTTATTATGGAAGAAAAAAAGAAAAGTAAGATAGTAGCAATTAATATTATTACTTTAGTAGTTTGTTTAGTTATTATTGCACTAGCAATTATTGCTTATAAGTATTTTACAAATGAGCAAGAAGAAACACAAACATTACCAGAAGAACAAATAAGTACGGAAGCGTTATATACTGATGAAAATTACCCTGAAGTTGATGGCTCAACTGCAACTATTCCGTTAGCAGAAGCTTTTGAAGCAAATTTTAAAGGAAAAAATATAGATGAAATTGAAGTAAATCATTCAAAAACACATCAAGCTTATGAAAGACTAATTAATAAAGAGGTAGATTTAATTCTAGTAACATCACCTTCTGAAGATGAATTAGAACTTGCACAAGAAAAAGGAATAGAATTAGAAGTTACAAAAGTAGTAAATGAAGGTTTTGTATTTTTTCTAAATAAAGATAATCCTGTAGATAGCTTAACATTAGAGCAAATTCAAAAGATATACTCTGGAGAAATTACTAATTGGAAAGAAGTAGGTGGAAATGATGAAGTTATTTTTGCTTATCAAAGACCAGAAAATTCAGGCAGTCAAACAGGAATGATAAACTTAGTAATGAAGGATAAAAAATTAGCTGAACCTCCAAAAGAAAATATTGCAATGAGTATGGCAGATATTATTGATGCTGTTTCTAATTATGAAAATAAGACATCTTCAATAGGGTATTCATACTATTATTATGCAAATACAATGTATTTGAGTGATGAAATAAAACTTTTAAAAGTAAATGGTGTAGAGCCTACAAATGAAACAATAAAAAATGGAGAATATCCAATTTTAACAGCTTATTATATTGTAAATAGAAAAGGCGACTTAGGAGAAGCTGAATCTTTAAAAGAAAATATGTTATCTAGTAGAGGTCAAAAAGTAGCAGAACAAGCAGGTTATGTGCCTTTACAATAAAATAATAGGAGATATTCTTTATGAAAGAAGAAAATGAGAAAAAAGTAAAAAAAGAAAAAACAATAAAACAAATAATTTTTTCAAGAATAATTTTTGTTTTAATATTAACAGCAATTGTTGTAGGGGTATTATACTATCTAATAATGCAGAATAAAGCTGATGAGCAAATTGCAGTAAATAATGAAGTCTATGAAAATACTACTCTAGAAAATAACGAAGTTGAAGATTATAAAAAAGTAAATTTAGACGGAATGTACTACTCAAACCCAATTAAATTTACCAAAAAAGAAGTCGAAAATACACGAATTAGAGATGGTATAAAATACTTTGAAATTGATGGATTAAAAAATGAAACTTTAGAGAATAAAATAAATGAAGATATACAAAATGGAATTTTAGGTTTTGTAGATGAAAAATTATCTGAAAAAGAAAATACAAGATTTTTAACTGCAATTAACTTAAGAGGAAATTTTGCTAATATAATTTCAATAGAATTTACACTATATACAGATTATGAAACTTCAGATGAATATGTATGCTATAATAAATATTTTAATTATAATTTAATAGATGGAAGCAAACTTAAATTAGAAGATGTATTGTATAAATCTTCTATTACAAATATTTTGTTAGAAGGACTTTATAACAAAGTTGCACAAGATTATGTTGATATGGATGAAGATACAGGATATTTATATCAAAGTGAAGATAGTAAGTATATAGAAGAAGTTGTATATGAGATTATTAGCAATTATCAAAGAGGAAAAAATTTTGAATTTGGTATAAGTCCATCAAAATTGTATGTAGTAAATCCAAATACGGGATATGATTTAAATATTGTTTTACAAGATTATGCAGATTACATAATTATATATGATAGATTTCAAACAGATAAAGAATTATATGATGGAAAATATGAAGTAGTTGGACCTTTCTATACATTAACTACAGAAAATTATTGTGCACATAAGGTTTTAGAACAAGGAGAAAACTATTTTATAAACTTATCTTTTAGCTGTTATGATTCAAATTTTACAGATGAAGTTAGAAAAAATATGTCTAATTATATTGATGGCATAGCAGAGGATTTTAAAAACGAAGTAGTTAAAGATGAAAATTATTTTTATGTTTTAAATGCATATTACTCTGGATATAATGCAACGCCAGATGAAAATGGAAAAATCGTAATTTTGGGTTATAAGGATAGTTTAGAAACAACAAAAATAAAGTTTGAAAATTCAATTTTTCCAAAATGCTTAGATTTTTTAAGGCAAGAAATAGAATCAGGAGAAGCAATTGAAAACTATATGGGATTAACTATGTTTGAAAGTGATACAAAAAGTGAGGAAGATTATGTAGTTTTTGATAATTTAGGAAATATTATCCAAAGTGGAGCGATAGATCCATGGAACACAGAAGATTAATACTAAAAAATTTGATTTGAGTTAAAAAAATGTGATACAATGATTTAAATAAAATTTAAGGATGTAGAAATGGAAAAAAGATACAAACAAGCAAATTTATGCGAAACAGAAACAACAGTAAATGTTCTATATGGAGAAAAACTTTTATCAATATATACAAATAGAGTAGAACTTGAGAGAGAACTGCAAAAAATATTAGGAGAGCCGACTATTGAATATAAAAAGGGAAAATCTATAACAGGTAGTAGATGGGAAGTGCCATTAAAAGAAAAAAGTAAAATTTCAAAAATTATATTAAAAGCAAATATATTCGAATTGTAGGGTTAAAAAAATGTATTATATTTATATGTTAAGATGTGAAGATAATTCTATTTATACTGGAATTACTAAAGATATAAAGAAAAGAATGGAGGAACATTTTTCAAAAGATAAAAATTGTGCAAAATATACTTTAAGACATAGTGCTAAAAAACTAGAAGCTGTATGGCAAACAGAGAATAGAGCTTTAGCTTCAAAACTAGAATTTAGGATAAAACATTTGTCAAAGACAGAAAAGGAAATGCTAATTAAAGTTAACAATTTGCAAGAATTATTAGGAGATAAAATAGAAGTAGAAGATTATTTTCGTAAAGATTTAACAAATTTTATATAAAGTTTATAGTTGGGAAAGAGTATGAAAACAATAGTATTATTAGATGATTTAACAATAAACCAAATAGCTGCAGGAGAAGTAATAGAAGGACCTGCTTCCGTTGTGAAGGAGCTAGTAGAAAATTCAATAGATGCTAATTCTACACGAATAGAAATTGAAGTAAAAAATGGTGGAAAAACCTTTATAAGAGTATCGGATAATGGAAAAGGCATAGATTATGATGATATAGATATTGCTTTTGAAAGACATGCAACTAGCAAAATTCGCAGTAGTCAAGACTTAAGCAAAGTACTAACAATGGGATTTAGAGGAGAGGCTTTGGCAAGTATAGCTTCTATATCTGAAGTTACATTGTCAAGCAAAAAAGAAAGCTCAAATCAAGGGTATACATATACTGTAAAAGGAAATAAAAAAGGAATTATAGAAGAATGCCAATGTCAAAATGGAACAAATATAGTTGTAAAAGACTTATTTTATAATGTTCCAGTTAGATATAAATTTTTAAAAAATGATAATTCAGAATTTCAAAAAATAAAAAAAGTAGTAATAAGATTGGCTTTAGCAAATCTTAATGTTTCTTTTAAGCTAATAAATGAAAGCAAATTAGTATTAAAAACTAGTGGAAATTCTAAAATACAAGATGCAGTTTATGAAATTTTTGGCAAAGATATTGCTAGCAATTTAATTGAGGTAGATTTTTCTTATCAAAATATGAAAATAAGAGGTGTTGTAGGAAATTCAAGAATAGAGATGCCATATAGAAAAAATGAGATTTTTTTTGTAAATAATCGTTCTGTTGAAAATGAGATTTTAACTGATGGAGTAGAGCAAGCCTTTAAAGGTGCTTTAAAAATTGGAAAATTTCCTTTTGCTATTTTAAATTTGGAAATATCTCCACAACTAATAGATATGAATATTCATCCTACCAAAAAAGAGATAAAATTTCAAAATGAGGAGGATGTATTTAAAATAGTGTATCAAGCTGTGAAAGAAGCTTTGTTAAAGGAAGAATTTTTAGGAAAGGACGAAACCAGAAATTCAGAGGAAATTAGACAAGAATATGTACAAAGGCAAGAAAGCTATTTACCAGCAAATTATTTACTAAAAAGAATACAGAAAACAAAAGAAGAAAAATCTTTAGAAATAAAACCTCAAATGGTAAATACCAAAAATAAATTAGATTACAAGTTTATTGGCGTAGTTTTTAAAACTTTTATAATAATTGAAATAAATGATGAACTTTATTTTATAGATCAACACGCAGCGCACGAAAGAGTTTTATATGAACAAGTAAAAGATAGCTATAATAGTGGAAAAAAGCCAGAAACACAAATGCTAATTATTCCAACTATTTTGCCTCTTAAACCAGCAGAGGTTGAACTAGTAAAAGATAATATAGAAATATTTGAAAAGGTTGGATTTCAAATAGAAGATTTTGGAAATAATACAATAAAAATAAGTGGAGTACCAAGCATTGCCTACAATTTAGACAGCACAACAATTTTTCAAGATACACTAAAAGAATTAACTTCATTTTCAAGAACTACTAAACAAGAAATTGAAAATAAATTTGTTGCAACTGTAGCTTGTAAAGCAGCTGTAAAAGCAGGAATGGTACTTACCTTTAAAGAAATAGATACTCTGTTGCAGGAATTATGGAGTTTGCCAAATCCATATACTTGTCCACATGGAAGACCAACAACTATAAAATATAGCAAAGAAGAAATTTTAAATATGAAATTAAGAAAATAATAAGTAGAGGAAAATTTAATGCAAGAAAATATACCGGTATTTTTAGAAGAAAAATTATTAAATGAATATGGAGAAGAGCTTACTAAGAAAATTATTTCTGGATATAAATTACCGAGAAAGGTAACTTTAAGAGCAAATTTAATAAAAGCAGACGAAGAAGAAATTGCAAATACTTTAGAAAAATTAAATATAAAATATAAAAAAGTAAATTTTTATAATTCAGCTTTCATAATAGAAAATGTAGATGAACAAGAAATTAGAAAATTAGATATTTACGATGAAGGTAAAATTTATATGCAAAGTTTATCTTCAATGCTTCCGCCAATAATATTAGAACCTAAAGAAAAAGAAAATATACTAGATATGACAGCAGCTCCGGGAGGAAAAACTACTCAAATGGCAGCAATAGCAAATAATAAAGCTTTAATTACAGCCTGTGAAAAAAATAAGATTAGATGTGATAGACTAGAGTACAATGTAAACAAGCAAGGCGCAAAATGCATAAATATTATGAGAGAAGATGCAAGAAATTTAAGTGATTTTTTCTCTTTTGATAAAATTTTATTAGATGCACCATGTAGTGGTAGTGGAACTTTAAATATTTTAGATAATAATATAGAAAAGTATTTTACAGAAGAATTAATAAATAGATCAGTAAAAGTGCAAGAGACTTTGTTAAAAAAAGCTTTGAAAATTTTGAAATCTGGTGGAGAGATGGTATATTCAACTTGTTCTATTTTAAAAGAAGAAAATGAATATTTACTAGAAAAAGTTTTAAAAAATGAAAACGCAGAGATAGTTCCTATTGATTTAAAGCATTTTTCAGAACTACCAATACTGGATACTAAAGTTGATGGAACTTTATGTGTAATGCCAAACGAATTATATGAAGGCTTTTTTGTAGCAAAAATTAAGAGAAAATAGAAAACTTGACAAAGAATTTGAATCAGAGTAAAATAAAAAAGAAGTAAATTGGATAGTCGCTGGTGAATACCGAAAGGTATCACGAGAGGAAAGTCCGGGCTCCATAGAGCAAAGATACTTGATAACGTCAAGCGAGGGTAACCTTAGGGAAAGTGCAACAGAAAATAACAACCAAGAAATTGGTTCAGATGAAAAGGTGGAGTAAAAGCCCACCAGCAGTACAGTGATGTACTGGCTGTGTAAACCCTATCTGGAGCAACACCTTGTAGAGAAAGCTAAGGCTGCTCGCCATTTTCTCGATTTGAGTGGCTTGAGATATATAGCAATATATATCCTAGATAAATGACTATTCACGACAGAACCCGGCTTATAGATTTACTTTTATATGAAAAGAAGTAGGCAAAACCTACTTCTTTTCTTTTGGGTAACTAAAATAAAACAGTGTTACAAATTGGTAAAAATAATTGAATTTTGTAGAAAAAAGAAATATAATACAAATGATTTAAAAATAGAAAAGATAAAAGGGGAAAAAAATGTACAAAGTATTTGCAGATTTACATGTTCATATAGGTAGAAGTGAAAATGGAAAACCAATAAAAATAACAGCAGCAAGAAGCTTAAATTTTGCTAATATAGCTAAAGAATGTGTAGAAAGAAAAGGAATTAATATAGTAGGAATAATAGATTGTGCTTCACCTTATGTAATAGAAGACATTGAAAATTTTTTAAAAACTGGAGAAGCTTACGAAATAAAAGATGGTGGAATTATTTACCAAGATAAAGTTTGTATTATACTAGGCAGTGAAATTGAAACCTCAGAAGTTAATGAGGATGGAAAAACTGGAAGTGCACATAATTTATGTTATTTTCCAAGTTTAAAGGATATAAAAGCCTTTTCTAAAGAAATGAGTAAACACATAAAAAATATGACTTTGAGTTCACAAAGAGCAGATATATCAGCATATGAACTAATTGATATAGTAGAAGCTAATAATGGAATTTTAGTACCAGCACATGCTTTTACACCACATAAAAGCTTCTATGGAAACTGCACAAAAAGTTTAAAAAGAATTTTTAAAGAAAAGTATTCTCATATACCAGCTATTGAACTTGGATTAAGTTCAGATACTTATTTAGCAGATGAAATATCTGAGTTAGAAGAAAAAACTTTTCTAACAAATTCGGATGCACATTCTCTTCCTAAAATAGCTAGAGAATATAATGTTATGGAACTAGAGGATATTAGTTATAAGGAATTATTAATGGCTTTAAAAAATGAAAATGGAAGAAAAATTACTTGTAATTATGGATTAGATCCAAAACTTGGTAAGTATCATAGAACTTATTGTGAAGTTTGTGGTAAAAGAATTGAAGGTAAAGCTCCTGTTACAAAATGTGATACTTGTGATAGTAAAAATATAACAATGGGAGTTTTTGATAGAATTGAAATTATAAAAGATAAAGAAAAAACAAAAAGTCCAGAAAATAGACCACCTTATGTTTATCAAATTCCACTTACCTTTATACCAGGTCTTGGAAATAAAACAATTGATAAATTATTAAATCAATTTGGTACAGAAATGACTATATTACATAAACTTTCTAATGATGATATAGAGGCAGCTGTTGGAGAAAAAATTGCTAAAAATATAATTAATGCTAGAGATGGAAAAATGCACATTGTAGAAGGTGGTGGAGGAGTTTACGGAAAAGTAGAATAAAATAAATAATTTTTTTATGTTCTTTTTCAAAATCAAAAGAATACACTTAGGTAAAGAAAAGTAGAAAGGCTTTTGGTTTATGAAAAAGAAACATATATTGAAAAATTATCTACGAAAATATAAAAAAGAATATATTTTACTATGTAGTACATTAATTATAGGTTTTATATTTGGAATTCTATTTATACAAAAAGGAAATGAAGGAGAAATTACTAATATAAATGCCTATATTCAAAGCTTAATTACAAATATAAAAACTGCTGAAGGAATAAACAAAGCAGTTTTACTTTTGGAAAGTTTAAAAAATAATTGCATATTTATACTTATTGTATGGTTCTTAGGTTGTACAGTAATAGGAAGTTTTTTAATATACTTAGCTTGTCTTTATAAAGGTTTTTCACTCGGATATACTATAGCAGCTGTTTTTACAAGCTTAGGATTTAAAACTGGGGCTATATTTACTGCTTCAACAATGCTTCTTCAAAATATAGTTTTATTTATTGCAATTTTCTTAATAGCTAATAGTGGAATTCAGCTATATTTAAATATTAAAAGAAATTGTGTGAATATAAAAATAGAATTATTAAGGCATTCAATAATTATGTTAATATCATTAATTCTATCTGTAATAGCAAGCTTTATAGAAGTGTATATATCAACAAATTTTTTAATTTTTTTAAAAGATTTTTTGTAAAAGACTTTACTTTTTTTAATTCTTTTGATATAACATATATATCTTATGTAAATTATAGGTTGTGCATACCATAAAAATGCAACAAATAAATAAAAGTATGATTGGAGAAATGAGCATGGAAAAACAAATAAAACTTTTTTTAGAATTTCTTGAAAATGATAAGAAGGTATCTTCTAATACATTGCAATCTTACAAAAGAGATATTTCACAATATCAAGCATACATAGAGCAAAAAAGAAAAAATTATTTAAAAATAAATTCAGATGATATAAATGAGTATTTTGAATACTTAAAAGGATTAAATAAGAAAACATCAACAATATCTAGAGCTTTAGCATCTATTCGTTCTTTCTATCAATTTTTATTAAGAACAAAGAAAGTAAAAAAAGATCCAACAAGTGGTGTACAATCTCCTAAAGTAGAGAAAAAAGCACCAAGTATTTTAACATCAAAAGAAGTAGAACTTTTACTTGAACAACCTAAAGATGTAGATTTAAAAGGTATTAGAGATAAAGCCATGCTAGAATTTGCATATGCAACAGGAATGAGAGTTACAGAAATTATTTCATTAGATATAGATGATGTAAATTTAGAAGAAAATTATGTATATTGTCATACAGGATTTAAGAAAAGAAATATACCTTTAGGATCTTTATCAATGAAAGCTCTAAAAGAGTATATTGAAAAAGCTAGACCAATATTAATAAAAGATGAATCTAATAAAGCTTTATTTGTAAATGTAAATGGAAAAAGATTAACTAGACAAGGTTTTTGGAAAATTGTTAAGTTCTATAAAGAACAGGCTCATATCACAAAAGATATAACTCCACATGTTTTAAGACATTCTTTTGCAACACATCTTTTGCAAAATGGTGCAGATTTAAAAGCTATTCAAACAATGCTTGGACATTCAGATATATCTTCAACACAAGTTTATATGCAATTTCAAAATGAAAATTTAAAAGAAATATACCATAAAGCTCATCCAAGAGCATAAAAGAAATGGTTTAAAATAAATAAAAATAAAGGGAATATTTTGAAAGTATTCAAAGTATTCTTTTTTTTATTTATAAGGCTAGTAATTTATATAAATTTATTGTACAATAAGTAAAATTAAATAAAGAAGAAATGGATGAAATATTATGGATAATAAATTAATTAGTATAATAGTACCTGTATACAATGTAGAAAAATACTTAAGAAGGTCAATAAATTCTATTATTAATCAAACTTATAAAAATCTAGAAATTATATTAGTAGATGATGGCTCTACAGATAGAAGTGGAGATATTTGTGACGAGTATGCAAAATTAGATAAAAGAGTAAAAGTTATTCATAAAGAAAATAGTGGACAAGCAGGAGCAATAAATTTAGCACTTGATTGTGCTAAAGGTGAATATATAGGATTTTCTGATCCAGATGATTATATAAATAGAAATTTTTATAAAAATCTTTATATTCTTGCAGAAAAATATAATACAGATATAACAGAATGTTCAATGATAAAGGTAAAAGAGGAAGAAGATGTTGATAAGGTATATATAGAAGAATTTGAGATTCAAGATAATGAAGAAGTAGAGATTTTTGATTCAATCGGAGGACTAAGAAAGTTATTTGGAGAAGATTTTGCGGAATATTTGGAAACTATAGTGAAGGTAAATAAAATTTATAAAAAAGAAGTTTTTGAAAATATACGTTTTTCTGAAGTTAGAATATATGAGGAATGGGGAACCATGTATAAATTATATTACAATACAAAGAAAAATTTAAAATTACACAAAGTACAGTATGTTTATGTGCAAAGAAAAACTAGTACAGTAAATAGACCTTTTAGTGAAGAAAGATTATTAATGTTAGATGGAATAGAATATTGTATTAATTTGGCAAAAAAAATTCATTTAAATAATTTAGTTTTAGATTGCTATAGAAAATATTTTGAAACAGTTATTAGATTTTTAGATATGATAAAAGATAAAAATACAATAAATAGAGAAGGTTTAAAAATAAAACTTGTAGAGCTTTTTGAAATTAAATATAAAGAAGCAATGAATATTGTAAATAGCGATAAAGAAGATAGATATAAAGAAAAATTTGAAAAATTAAGAGAAAAATATGATGTTGCTAAAATAGATAGAATCGAAATAGATTAAAATGTTATATTATAATTTAGATGTAATATTTTTATTTATATATTTAAAGAAAATCAAGGAAAAATAATAAAATAACTTGACAGTTTACCGTAATACATATAAAATAAAAGCATAGTATAAAATACAATATAAATTATATAAAATGTAATTAATTTATAAAATAATTTATTTGTACATTGAAAATTTAATAGAAAGAGGTAAGTAATTATGCAAACAGTTTTAACTATTGTTGCCACTTTCTTAATCTCAGCTGTAATTTTTATTCCGGTTGGAGTATATATCAGAAAAAAAATTGCAGAATCTAAAATTCAAAGTGCAGAAAGCGAAGCAAAAAGACTATTAGAAAACGTAAAAATAGAAGCAGAAAACATTAAAAAAGAAGAATTGATTAAGGCTAAAGAAGATGTTTTACAAATAAGAAATGAATTAGATCAAGAGATAAAAGAAAGAAGAGGCGACATTCAAGTACAAGAAAAAAGATTAATTCAAAAAGAAGAAAATCTTGAAAAACGTGCAATGATTTATGATGGAAAAGAAAAAGATTTAGAAAGAAAATTTGCAGAAAGTGAGCAGAAAAAACAAGAACTAGAAGAATTAGTAGAAAAAGAAAAAGAAGAATTGCAAAGAATTTCAGGACTTACAGAAGAACAAGCTAAGCAACAACTATTAAGCGATTTAGAAAAAGAAGTAACAACTGAAAAAGCTGCAATAATCAGAGAAGCTGAAGCAAAGGCAAAAGAAGAATCTTTAAAAAATGCCAAGGAAATCATTGGATTTGCAATTCAAAAATGTGCTGCAGATCATACTTCTGAAACAACTGTATCTGTTGTTTCTCTTCCAAATGACGAAATGAAAGGTAGAATTATAGGTAGAGAAGGTAGAAACATAAAAGCTTTAGAAACTTTAACAGGTATTGATCTTATAATTGACGATACTCCAGAAGCTGTTATTATTTCTGGCTTTGATCCGTTAAGAAGAGAAGTTGCAAGACTTACTCTTGAAAAATTAATAGATGATGGAAGAATTCATCCAGCTAAAATTGAAGAAATGGTTGAAAAATCAAAAGAGGAAGTTGAAGCAATTATAAAAGAAGAGGGAGAAAGAGCAGTTTTAGAAACAGGTGTAAATAATTTGCACCCAGATTTAGTTAAATTGATAGGAAAACTAAAATATAGAACAAGTTATGGTCAAAATGTTTTAAATCATTCTATCGAAGTTTCAAATTTAGCTAGAATTATGGCAGATGAGTTAGGTGTTAATTCAAAAATTGCAAGAAGAGCAGGTTTATTACACGATATAGGTAAAGCTTTAGATCACGATATGGAAGGAACTCATGTTGAAATTGGTGTGGATGTATTAAAGAAATATAAAGAAAATGAAATGGTAATAAATGCTGTAGAAGCACATCATGGTGATGTAGAACCTCTTACAATAGAAGCTATACTTGTACAAGCTGCTGATGCAATTTCAGCTTCAAGACCAGGAGCTAGAAGAGAAACTCTAGAGTCTTATATTAAAAGACTTGAAAAACTTGAAGAAATTGCGAATTCTTTTGATGGAGTTGAAAAATCTTTTGCAATTCAAGCTGGACGTGAAGTTCGTTTAATTGTAAAACCAGATAAAGTAAGCGATAGCGAAATGGTAGTTATGGCAAGAGAAGTTGCAAAACGTGTTGAGAATGAAATGGAATATCCAGGACAAATCAAAGTAAACGTTATTAGAGAATCTAGAGTAATAGATTATGCAAAATAATTAAATAAAAAAAGAACCGAAAGGTTCTTTTTTTATGTTATGCTTAACTTTAAAATAACACAAATCGATATAAAAAAACATAAAAATCCATGTTTTTTGTATAAAAATAAAAAAAATGTGGAAAAATTCTTAAAAGTATTGACTTTACTGATTTTTCTACATATAATATCACTATATACAGCCTAGGAGGAACAGTTTTAATGGCAGATAAAGAATTTTATTCTTTTAAAAGTAAATATGCAGATATACCAGATGAAAAATTAATAAAATTAGTACGTTCAGGCGATAAAAATGCGCTTAATTTTTTGTTGGAAAAGTATAATGATATTGTAAATATGAAGGCTAATAAATTTTTTATAATTGGTGCTGAAAAAGAAGATATGGTTCAAGAAGGAATGATTGGACTATATAAGGCAATTAAATCTTTTGATACTGAAAAACAAAATTCTTTTAAAACTTTTGCTAATTTATGTATAGAAAGGCAATTAATTACAGCTATTAAAACCTCAAATAGACAAAAACATATACCTTTAAACTCATCTTTTTCTTTAAATATTTCTGCGTATGATGAAAATGATGAAACTTCTATTATGGAGATACTAGATACAAAATTAGTTGAAGATCCATTAGAAACTATAACTAAAAAAGAATATTTTGAAAATGTAGAAAGCAAAATAGATAAAAACTTAAGTGCTTTTGAAAGACAAGTTCTAAGTTTTTATGTACAAGGAGAATCTTATATAAATATTGCAAACAAACTTGCTTCTCCAGTTAAAGCAGTAGATAATGCCATACAAAGAATTCGTAAAAAGGCGATTAAATGTATCTCTGAAGGTGAGGAACAATAAGCCCTCTTAGCTCAGGTGGTAGAGCACTTCCTTGGTAAGGAAGAGGTCGTCAGTTCAAGTCTGATAGTGGGCTCCAAAAGATAAATATAGTATTAATACAATGGGATAAAATAGAATAGTAAAACATAGAAAGGACAAAAAATGAAAATAGGAATAGTTGGGCTTCCAAATGTTGGAAAAAGTACATTATTTAATAGTATTACAAAAGCTGGCGCAGAATGTGCAAATTATCCTTTTTGTACAATAGAACCAAATGTTGGTGTTGTGGCTGTTCCAGATGAGAGAATAGATAAACTAGCTGAAATTTATAATCCGCAAAAAGTAACTAAAGCAGTTGTAGAATTTGTTGATATTGCAGGATTAGTGAAAGGTGCTAGCAAAGGAGAAGGTTTAGGAAACAAATTTTTATCTCATATTAGAGAAGTAGATAGTATATTAGAAGTGGTACGTTGTTTTGAAGATTCAAATATAGTTCATGTAGACGGATCAATTTCACCACTTAGAGATATAGATACAATTAATTTAGAATTAATTTTTGCTGATTTAGAAACTATAGAAAAAAGATTAGATAGAGCAAAGAAATTATTAAAAGGCGATAAAAAATATCAATTTGAAATAGATACTTTAGAAAAAGTAAAAGAAGCTTTAGAAAATGGTAAATCTGCTAGAACATTAAGTTATACAGACGAGGAAAAAGAAGTTTTAAAAGATTGTTTTTTACTAACTTTAAAACCTATTATGTATGTGGCAAATGTTTCAGAAGATGACTTAGCAAATCCAGATGAAAATTTAAATGTGAAAAAAGTAAAAGAATATGCAAAAGAGGAAAATGCAGAAGTAATACCACTTTGCGTAAAAATAGAAGAAGAGCTAAGTTCTTTAGAAGATAATGATAAAAAAGAAATGCTAGAAGCTTTAGGACTAGAAGAATCAGGCTTAGACAAATTAATAAAAGCAAGTTATAGCTTACTTGGGTTAATAAGCTTTCTAACAGCAGGAGAACCAGAAGTTAGAGCTTGGACAATAAAAAAAGGAACAAAAGCGCCACAAGCTGCAGGAAAAATTCATTCAGATATAGAAAGAGGTTTTATAAAAGCTGAAGTAATTTCTTTTAAGGACTTGACAGAAAAAGCTAATAACTCAATGGTACAGGCAAAAGAAAAAGGTTTAGTTCGTTCTGAAGGAAAAGAATATGTAATGCAAGATGGAGATATTGTTTTATTTAGATTTAATGTATAATTTTTAAATTGTAAATAAATCAAAAATTGTCAAAAATAACCAAATTGTTACATATTTGTAATAAAAAATATGTAGAAAAAACTTGCAATGAAAAAAGTTTATGTTATAATAAATGTAGATGTATAAAAAAAGAGAAATTAATAATAATATTTTTAGGAGATTAGGGTGATGTTGAAAATGAGAAAAAAGAAAATTTTATTAAGTTTAATAGTTTTAGCAGTTTTAACTGTATTATTTGGAAGTATTATAAGTGATGCAACAGAAATTACTACAAATTCAACAGGAACAACAACAATTACTGCAAATACTGCAGGAACTAATACAGGTTCTGTATCTATAAATGCTAATACTAACACAAATACTAATAGAAATACAAATGTTAGTGCAATAAATTCAACAGTTAGTACTTATAGTAATTCTTCTGCAAATACAAATGCAAATACATCAAGCACAACTGGTTTACCATATGCAGGAGCTGGAAATATAATGGGAGCTGTAGTTTTAGCATTAGTTTTTGTAGGATCAGCTGTATATGCTTATAAAAAAGTAACTGATTACAATGTATAGTAAAATATAATAATTAAAGATTTTAAATACTGATGTCAAAAGCATCAGTATTTTTATTTTATAAAATTTAATATATTTAAAATATATGTTAAATTTACTTGAAATTATAAAAAAACCCTGATATAATAAAACAAATTTGAAAGAGGTACAAAAGATACAAATAAAAGTTTTTATTTGTATCTTTTTTTATAGAAAATACGATAATTAGGAGAAAATAATGGAAGAACTAGATTTAAAAGAATTATTGTCTGTATTTTGGAAGAAAAAATGGATTATTCTATTAATAATATTATTAGTTACAACAATAGGAACAGTATATAGCTTTTATTTTATAGAACCAAAATTTGAGGCTTCTACAACTTTAATTTTAGGTAGAATAAATTCTTCTTCAGAGAATGATGAATTAATAAATGATGGGGAAGAAATAACACAATCTGAAATTAGCATAAATTCAAACTTGGTTTCTACATATAGTGAATTAATAAAAAGTAAAACTCTAATTCAAAAAGTAATTGATAATTTAGGAATAAATGTAAGTGAAGAAGAACTTAGAAATTCAATAACAGTTAGTAGAATTTCAGAAACAGAACTTATAGAAATAAAAGTACGAAATAGTGATAGCAATTTAGCCAGCACCATAGCAAATGAAATAGCAGCTGTTTTTTCAGAAAAAATAGAAGAAATTTACAATATAAGCAATGTATATATTATAGATAGAGCAGTTCCAGCAAATGCACCTTATAATATTAATCATATAAAAGATATAGGAATATCTATAGCTTTTGCTGTTGTTTTATCTTTAGGATATGTTTTAATAGTTCATTTACTAGATAATACGATAAAAAATGAGAATGAAATAGAGAAGGTAGTTGGACTAAAAAATTTAATAAGTATTCCTTTAGAAAAAGGAAAAAAGAAAAAAGAAGTTCAAAATGAATTAATTACATATTTAGAATCAAAATCTATTGTCTCAGAAGCTTTTAGAACATTAAGAACGAATGTACAATTTTCTAATACATATGCAAAAGAAGGAAAAACTTTTTTGGTTTCGAGTTGTTTTCCTTCTGAAGGAAAAAGCTATATATCAGCTAATTTAGCAATTACATTTGCTCAAATAGGAAAAAAAGTTATATTAGTTGATGCTGATATGAGAAGAGGTAGACAATCTAAAGTTTTTAAAATACCAAATGGAGTCCGGACTTTCAAACTATATTTCTAATTTAGATGAGAATGGATTAGAAATGAACGAAAGTTTAGGAAAATTTATACATGAAACTAATATATCAAATTTAAATTTAATTACAGCAGGAACTGTACCACCTAATCCTGCAGAATTATTAGCTTCAACAAAATTTCAAAAAATGATAGAAGAACTAAAAAAATATTATGATATTATTATTTTTGATGGAGCACCTATTATTCCAATTACAGATTCATTAATATTAGCTAGAATATTAGAAAGTACAATTTTAGTTGCTTTATATAATAAAACAAAAAAAGATGATTTAATTAAAGTAAAGAACGATATACAAGCTGTTGGTGGAAAGATAATTGGAACTTGTATCAATTGTGTACCAATAAATACTTCCAAAAGAGATTCTAGATATTATTATTATTATAGAGAAGTTAAAAAAGAAAAGAAACCAAAGTTTAGAATGTTTTTTACTAAACTTATAAATTTAGTATCATTAAAGATAAAAAATATTAGTAAGAAATTAAAAAAAATAATGAAGAAAAATGAAATAGCAAGACTTCCAATGGCAAAGAGTAATATGAATTCTATAGAAATAAAGGCTAAAGATAGTAAGTTTGATGAAATTGATAAGATAGATAAAAAAGAAAAAATAAACATACAAGAGAAAAAAGAAGAAGTAAAAATAGAAGTACAAGAGAAAAAAATAAAGGTAGAAGAACAAGAAATAGAAATTTTAAACGAAAAAGATATGAAAGAGAAAACTTTAGAAGAAAAGCAGAATAAGAAAATACAAAAAAGGCAAGAAAAAGAAAGAGAGAAAGAAAAGCAGAAAAAAGAAAGAGAAGACAAATTTGCTGAAAAAGAAAAAGTGAAAACTCTAATGCAAGAAGGAAGAGAAAAGGAAAAACACGAAAAAAGACAAAAAAGGTTAGAAGAATTTAATATATTTAAAGAAAAAATTAGTAAGAATTTTGGAACAATAAAAATTAAAGTAAAAGAAAATCTTGGAAAGCTGAAAGGAAAAGCTGTTGAGTTATATAATAAAACTAAGGAAAACTACAATGCTTTTATAGAAAAAAGAGCAAAGGAAAAGATAGAAAAACAAGAAGAAAGAAGTAAGATTTTAGAAGAGAAAAAAATAAAACAACAAGAATTCGAAAAAATAAAACAGGAACATTTTGAAGCCCAAAGAAAATTGAAAGAAGAAGAACAGGAAAGATTAAAGGCAGAAAAAGAGGAACAAAGAAAGCAAAGAGAGATAGAACAAGAAAAACTAAGACAAGAAAAAGAGGAACAAAGAAAACAAAAAGAAATAGAACAAGAAAAATTAAGACAGGAAAAAGAAGAAAGAAAAAAACAAAAAGAAATAGAAATGGAAAAATTAAGATTAGAAAAGGAAGAGCAAAGAAAACAAAAAGAAATAGAACAAGAAAAACTAAGAGAAGAAAAGGAAGAAGAAAAAGCTAAAGAAAAAGAAGAGGCTAAACTAACAGATGAATATATAGAAGAAAACTTATATCCTAAAACTAAAAATACAAAGTTATTTTAAAAAATGTAGCTCGAAAAACTACATATAAATGTGTAGAAAATTCGAGCTATTTTTATTGTATTATAAGCTTATAGAAGTAAGATAAATTAAGTAAATTAAATTATAAAATTTATCACAAAATATTGAATTTTAAGTAATATATAGATATAATAATAAAAGCAAAATATTTGCAAATTAGGAGGACGTTATGAGAAAATACTTTGAAACAGATGGTATTAGAAGAATTGCTAATACAGAACTTACACCAGATTTAGTATTTCGTGTTGCAAAAGCGGGTGCGCATGTACTTTCAAAACATTCTGATCATATACCAACAATATTAATTGGTAGAGATACAAGAATTTCTGGTACTTTAATTGAAAGTGCAATGACTGCCGGCTTTTTAAGTTATGGTGCAAATGTAAAACTTTTAGGAGTAATGCCAACACCTGTTGTAGCATATTTAACTAAAAAATTAAATGCTGACGCAAGTGTAGTTATTTCCGCTTCACATAATACATTTGAATTTAATGGAGTAAAATACTTTAGCAATAAAGGTATGAAAATTCCTGACGAAATAGAAGAAGAAATTGAAGAAATTTTAGATTCAGAAAAGCTTTCAGAAATGGTTGCTGTATCAGATAAGATAGGAATATCAGAAGATGCTTCTAAATACATAGAAGAATATATTAATTTTATAAAAGAAATTTTTAAAGATGATTTTAAAAATCTACCAAAAGATTTTTGTGTAGGGATAGATACAGCAAATGGAGCTACATATTCTTTAGCAGATAGAGTTTATACTATTTTAGGAATTCCTCATAAAATCATAAATAATACACCAAATGGAATAAATATAAATGAAAACTGTGGTTCTACACATATAGAAACAATACAAAAACTTGTAAGAACAGAAAAATTAAGTTTAGGTATTGCTTATGATGGAGATGGAGATAGATGTTTAGCTGTTGACGAAAAAGGAAATTTAATAGATGGCGATGTTATAATGGCTATTTTATCTAAATTTTTGAAAAATAAAAAAGAGTTAAATAAAGATACTTTAGTAGCAACAGTAATGAGTAATTTAGGTTTGAATAAATTTACAGAAAAAGAGAAAATTAACTTTAAGCAAACTAAAGTTGGAGATAGATATGTACTAGAAGAAATGCTAAAAAATGGATATAATTTAGGTGGAGAACAATCTGGACATATTATTTTATTAGATTATAATCCTACTGGTGACGGAATACTAACTTCTCTAATGCTTATAAAAGCTATTTTAGAGGAAAAGAAAAAGGCCTCAGAAATGAAAGATATGATAAAAATATATCCTCAAATTTTAGTGAATGCAAAAGTCTCAAATGAGAAAAAATATAAATACGCAGAAAATAAAGAAATAAAAGAAAATATTGAGGCTTTAGAAAAAGAATTTGCTGGAAATGGTAGAGTTTTGATAAGACCTTCTGGAACAGAACCTAAAGTACGTGTTATGATAGAAGGAGAAAATCAAGAATATATTACTAAAAAAGCAAAAGAAATAGCAAAATTAATAGAAGAAAAATTAGGATAGATTATTTATAATTTTGGGAGGAAACAATGGCTGAAAAAAGAACAAATACTATATTAAGTCCAGTTGAGCAAGCATTTGTAGCGGCAATTACTTGGGATAAATCTAATAACTTAAAAAAATATGGAGGAATTATAGATACACAGAATATATCTACTTTGTCTGATTATTTATCTAATAACAGATTAGACCATCCTGTATCACAAGATGTAATAGATAGTAACTATAATAAAAGAACTTATGTTGTACCTATAGATGTAACAAGAAGTGATGGAAGCGCTTTTAAAATGAATCTTGTTGTAGATAAGACGGGAAAGGATTTAGCATTAATAGCATTAACAATAGATGGAAAAGAAGCACCAGAATCTTTTAAACTAGCAGACAGATTAACAGAAAAGCTTAATTCAAATAAAGAAGTTTTAGGAAAAGTAATAAATGAAGGGGATATAAACAAAGCTTTAGATGTAGAAACTTTAGATGAATTAGCAGAAAAAAATGCTAAAGGAGAGAAGATTGTTGCAGATAATCCAAAAGAAGCTTTAGAAGAAGTAAAAGAAAAAAATAGCGATATAGAAGTAGAGGATTTATCAGAAGAAGAGCAAGAGGAAGAAAAAGGGGAAGAAACAGATATTCCAGAGGAATACAAAGGTAAAATAGATGAAGCTTGTGAGAAAGCTGGAATAAAACGTTCAATGCTAAAAAATGTAATGTTTGTTAGAAATCCTAAATCTATTACAAATTCAATAGAAGATGAAAGTCTAAAGGAAAATGGAGAAGAAATAATAGTTCTACAATTAAGAGGTGGAGTAGAAAAAAATAAAAACATTTTAGTTCAAGGAGATAGAGTTGATAGAACAGGTAGATATGATGAAGAGCTTACAAGAAGAATGGATTCTGGTAGTAAATTTGGAGCTACAGTAGAAGAAGCAGAAACTGAAGAAGATTTATTTGTTGAATATGAATTAGGAGATGGAGAAGTTGTAAGAATAAATCTTGATGAAGAACCTATTAATTCTAGATTATCAGATTTAGAAAAACTTAGTATTCAAGAACAAGTTGAGAAAATTAGAGATGAATGGGTAATTAATATTAATCATGCTACAAGTAAAGAAGAAGCTGCAATTGCTTATGAAAATGCAAATATTTCTATGGCAGCTTTAGAACAAGAAACAGGTGTTATATTAGATCCAATTCAAGAAGAAATAGAACAAGAGCAAACAGAAGTAGAAATTTCAATGGAGCAAGAAGAACAAGATGATGGATATGGCGATTATATTGACCATTATGGTAGAAATCACGATTCACGTGAATAATAAATAAATTACAAAGGAGAAAAAAATTATGGAAACATTACCAGCTATAGCAGTAATCTTAATAATAACTGCAATTACAACACTAATGATTATTTTAGGAAGAAAAGTAGAACAACCAATTATACCAGGAATTGCAACTATTGGAAATTTATGCTTTTTAATATACCATTCAATAGTATTAGATAATTTAAATCCTATGGATAATAGTTTAATTACAAATCAATATAATTATTTAGCAGTAGGATTTGTTCTATTATTAATTAGCTTTATAACTTTTTTATGGGTGGATGATATTGTTGCTAAAAAGAAAAATAAAAAAAGCTATGACGATAGTTTATCTTGGTTCTGGGACAAAATCTAATTTTAGGAGAGGATATATATGAACAAAAAAAATATAATAATTGGAGGAGCTTGGCCTTATGCTAATAGCTCTCTCCATTTAGGTCATATTGCTGGATTAATTTCAGGTGATGTTTTAGCTAGATATCACCGTTTAAAAGGAGATAATGTGCTTTATGTTTCAGGTTCAGATTGCCATGGAACACCAATTACAGAAAGAGCTAAAAAAGAAAAAGTTAATCCTAGAGATATAGCAGGAAGATATCATGAAGAATTTAAAACAATGTTTGAAAGGTTAAATTTTTCTTATGATTTGTATACTAAAACAGATACAGATTATCACAAGGAAAAAGTAAAAAAACTTTTTCGCAGACTTTACGATAATGGATATATATATGAAAAAATAGAAAAACAAGCTTTTTGTGAGCATTGCAATCATTTCTTGTCAGATAGAGAAATTTTATTAACTTGTCCAGAATGTGGAGAGGAAACAAAAGGAGATCAATGCGATAATTGTCTTCATGTACCAACTGTAGATGAACTAAAAAAAGGAACATGTATTGAATGTGGCTCTAAAATTTCTGAAAGAGATAATAAAGTTTTATATTTAGCTTTATCTAAATTTCAAAAACAAATTGAAGAACATACAAAAAAAGTAAATTCTACCTGGAGAGTAAATGCAAGAAATGAAACAGAAAAATACTTAAAACAAGGTTTGGTAGATAGAGCTGTTACAAGAGATTTAAATTGGGGTGTTGAAATTCCAGTTGAAGGTTATGAAGATAAAAGAATGTATGTATGGATAGATGCTGTTTTAGGATATGTAACAGATACTATGAAGCTTTGCGAAGAAAATGGTACAAATTGGGAAGATTTTTGGAAAGAAGGGCACAACAATAAAATTTATATGTGCCATGGAAAAGACAATATTGTATTCCATAGTATTATTTTAAATGCTTTACTATTAGGACAAGAAGATAATTACCATTTAGTAGATACAATAGTTTCAGCTGAATATTTAAATTTCAACGACCAAAAATTTTCTAAAAGTAAAGGAATTGGAATGACAGCTTTAGAGGCTTTAGATATCTATAATGCAGATTCTTTAAGATATCATTTAATTTCAAATGGACCAGAAAAAAAGGATACTAACTTTACTATTGAAGATTTTGAAAATACTCATAATGGTGAAATTTTAAATAAATTTGGAAATTTAGTAAATCGTACTTTAAGATTTAAAGGCTTAGAGGAAATTCCAGATGGTCATATGGATAAAGAAATTGAGGAAAAAATCAAAAAAACTTATGAAGAAGTTGGACAAGCTATTGAAACACTTGAGTTTAGAGAAGCTGTTAGAAAAATAATGGAACTTGTAGAAGACGCTAACAAATACTATGATTCTAGTGAACCATGGATTGCTAAAAAAGAAGATTTACAAAAATTTAATAATATTATTTATACTTGTAGTACTATTATTGCAAACTTATCAAATCTATTTGAGCCTATTATGCCAGTAGCTTGTGAAAAAATAAGAGAATACTTAGATATAGAAAATGGAAAATGGGAATATATAGAAGCAAAAAAAGGTTTAAAATTAGAGAATATAGAGCCTTTATTTACAAGAATTGAGAAAAAATAAATGTACAAAGAAAGGAGATAAAATAGTTTATAGCTATTTTAATAACTCAAGATGGGAAAAATATTTGTAATAGATGGAACAGATGGTAGTGGAAAACAAACACAATTTAAAAAATTACAAGAAAGATTAACTAAAGAAGGTGTTGAGTACAAAACAGTTTCTTTTCCAAATTATGATAGCCCTTCTTCAAGTTTAGTAAAAATGTATTTATCTGGTGAATTTGGAGAAGACCCAAATTCTGTAAGTCCATATATTGCTTCTACTTTTTATGCAGCAGATAGATATGCTACTTTTAAGAAAGGGTATCAAGAATACTACAATAATGGAGGTATAATATTAGCAGATAGATACACTACCGCTAATATGGTGCATCAAGCTAGTAAAATTTCAGATGAAAAAGAAAGAGAAAAATTTTTAAATTGGTTATTTGATCTAGAATTTAATTTATATGGGCTACCAGAACCTTCTCAAGTATTTTTCTTAAATATGCCAATAGAAAAAGCAATTAAATTAATGGAAAATAGAGAAAATAAATTTTCTCATACACAAGTAAAAGATATTCATGAAAGAAATCCAAAGTATCTAGAGGATAGTTATAAAGCCGCTTGTAGTTTAGTAAATAAATACAATTGGAATGAAATAAAATGTGTAAATGAAAAAGACGAAATAAAAACAATAGAAGAAATTCATGAAGAAATATTTAAAATAGTAAAAAAGGAATTAAATATAAGTGAATAAAAAGAAATTAGGCTTTTTTGGAGGCAGTTTTAATCCTGTTACAATAGCTCATATCAATTTAATAAAAAAGGCAATAAAAGAATTTAATTTAGATAAAGTATATTTTATTCCAATGAATGATTACTATAAAAAGGCTCGGATTAATTTCTGCAGAATATAGATATAAAATGTTATGCTTAGCTTTAGAACAAGAAAAACAAATAGAAGTATCAAGGCTAGTTATAGATATAGATAAACCTACAAATGCAATAGATACATTTAAAATTATAGAAGCAAAATATGCAGATTCAGATAATTATTTTATTATGGGTTCTGATAATTTTAGCAAAATAGAAAGTTGGAAAGAAAGTAAAGAACTAAAAAGTAACTATAAATATATAATATTAAATAGAGAAAAAGCTGAAAATTCTACGTTTAACAGTATAGATGATGATAAAATGAAAAATATTAGTTCTAGTTTAGTAAGACAAAGAATAAAAGCAGGAGAGAGTATAGAGGGACTAGTACCTGAAAAAGTAAAAGAATATATTTTGAAAAATGATTTATACAAAGATTAATTAATTTTCAAGGAGAAATATGAAAGGTAAATTTGTTAATATATGTATTGGACTTTTAAATATATTATTTAGCGTATTAATAATTGTATTTACGAGCATTATACCACAAGATGTTACATTACTTACAGTCCAAGAAAATCAAGTTAGAACATATTTGCTAGTAGCAATATATGCTATTATGGCAGTATTAGTTTTAATAAATTTAATTGAATATATTTTACATAAAAAAGATGGAGATTTTAAAACAGGTTATTTGTTCGCTCTATTTATTTTAAGTTTTATATTTATTAAAGAGCCAATAATTGCAGTTTTTACTTTGTTTTCTGGAATTTTTATTGTAGTAAAAAGTATTAAAGAAAATTTAATAGAAACCAATAGTATGGCTGCAATATCTATAATAATTCTATTATCTGCTTGTATAGCTTTGGTAACTATTTTAAGCATTTTTTATAGTCAAATTGGAGAATATATTAAGAACAAAGAAAATGAAGATGAACTAGCCTATAAAGAAGATTACTTTAGATATGTAACTGAATTAGAAGGTTATGACGAACCATATATAAATGTAAAAAGAGATGGAAAATACGGATATATAACTCCTTCTGGAAATGTAGTTATTAATTTTGAATATGATTATGCAAGTCCGTTTGTTAATATTACTATGTATGATAAAAATTTTGCGGTAGCTTTAGTATGCAAAGATGGAAGTTCTATTATAATATTAAAAAATGGAAGAAAAGTATTAACATATAGATCTGAATCTGCAGATGAAAATTATGATGCAAAAATGCAAGAATTAGAAGATATTTATAAAAATACTTTTAAACAAAGTGGAGAAATGCAAACAGAAATAAATAAGATAAATAATAATATTGCTAAAATACCAGTATATATAGAAACTGGAGAAGTGGATTATACTTATAGATATGATTATAATGTAGAGTATGATTTAGTAGTAACAAAGTCTAGTATGGGATTAAGTGACAAATATGAGCTTGCAAGAAAGGATAATTTAGATATACGAATAGATTTAGACTGTGATGCAATTGCTTATGATGAAAATTATGCTTATATTTTTAGTAATGGAACAATACCTTTTTATGATATTAGTAAGAAAGAACAGGGTTGGTTTACAGGATATGGCAAAAAAGTAACTATGTCGGGTAAAGCACAGATACTAGATTTTATTGATGATAAAATTTTAATAAGAAATTACAATAATGATACCGTTTATTTTATAGATGATAAGGGAAATATTTTATCAGAAGTTTATAAAGATATTTATGTTTTACAAGATAGGTATATAGTTAAAGGAGAAAATAATAAATATAAAGTAATAGGAAAAGATTTTCAAAAAATTTTTGAAAATGAATATGATGTTGTAGATCCGTATTTAGTAAATTATGGATTATATATAGTTGCAAATACTTCAGACGGAGTTGAATTTAATAAATATAGCTATGCGAAAATGAATTTTTCTTTATTAAATTCAAACGGAGAAGTTATATTAGATAACATTGAGCAAATTTATGGAAATTTTTACAAAATTTCAACAGATAAATCAGAAAATTATGCTACTAGATATACTAATTTTTTAGAAGATATTAAAGATATAGAATATGATTTTGTAGGAGATAACTTTTATAACCAGTATTAGATTAAAAAAAATGTTAATAATAAATTTGTAAGTCCTAAATAAAAGGAGACTACAAATTTTAACAGACTTAACAATAATTTATTTTTAAGTCGAAAGGATGGTTGTAAAATGGGAAATCAAAAAATCAATTGTACAGTTTATAGCTGTAAATATCATAATCAAGGAGAAAATATTTGTCAGTTACAACAAATAGATGTAAGAGCTTCTAAAAATTGTTCATCAGGAAAACCAGATGAATCACAATGTGGAAGTTATCAAACAAAGTAGTAATTTAAAATAAAAAAGCTACAATAATTTTAAAGAGTTATTGTGGCTTTTTTATTGCTTGATAAATCACTTTGTTCTATTAGAAATAATTACTTTTTAAGTTTTACTTGACTTTAATTTATAAAAGAAATAAAATAAGCATGTAAGTAATATACTTAACGTAAAAGGAGGAATTTATTATGCCATTAGTAACAACTAAAGAAATGTTTGAAAAATCTATGAAAGAGCATTTTGCAATAGGTGCTTTTAATATAAACAATATGGAGTTTATACAAGCAATTACAGATGCAGCTGAGGAGGCTAAGTCACCTGTAATATTACAAGTATCATCAAGTGCAATAAAATATGCTAGAATGGAATATTTAGTAAAAATGGTAGAAGCTGCAGTTCAAACAACAACTATACCAATAGCATTACATTTGGATCATGGACCAGATTTTGAAACTTGCAAAAAATGTATTGATGCAGGATTTACATCTGTTATGATAGACGGTTCAAAATACGATTTTGAAGAAAATGTAGCTTTAACTAAACAAGTTGTAGAATATGCACATAGTAAAGGTGTTGTAGTAGAAGCAGAGCTTGGAAAATTAGCAGGTATAGAAGATGATGTTAATGTTGCATCAGATGATGCACGTTATACAGATCCAGAACAAGCTTATGAATTTGTACAAAGAACAGGTTGTGATTCTTTAGCAATAGCAATCGGAACAAGTCATGGTGCTTATAAATTTAAGGGAGAGGCAAAACTACGTTTTGATATTTTACAAAAAGTAAAAGAAAAATTACCAAATACACCAATAGTATTACATGGAGCTTCTTCAGTTATTCCAAGTTTAGTAGAAATGTGTAATAACAATGGAGGAAATATTCCTGGTGCTAAAGGTTGTCCAGATGAAATGCTAAAAGAAGCAGGAGAAAATGGTGTTTCAAAAATAAATGTAGATACAGATTTAAGATTAGCTATGACAGCTCAAATAAGAAGAGTCTTTGCAGAAGAACCATCTGTTTTTGATCCTAGAAAATATTTAGGAGCTGCAAGAGACGAAATAAAAGCAACTGTATTACACAAAATGAAAGATGTTTTCTGTTCAAGTGATAAAGCATAATTTAATATAAAAGTGTAAAGCTCAGATTTTAATCTGAGCTTTACTTTTTAAAATTAATATGAATTTTTTATAGCTCTTTCTATTTTTCTTTGAGCTTCTTTTTTTGCCATATCTTCACGTTTATCGTATAATTTCTTTCCTTTTCCAATTCCTATTTCTAATTTTACTTTATTTCCATGCCAATAGATAGATATTGGAATTAAAGACACACCTTTTTGTTTAATCATCCCTGTTAATCTATCAATTTCTCTACGATTTAATAATAATTTTCTAGTACGCAAAGGATCTTTATTAAAAATGTTTCCAAATTCATAGGGACTAATGTGCATACCATAAATCCAAACTTCACCATTTTTAATATTTACATAAGTATCCTTAATATTTACTTTGCCATTTCGTATAGATTTTATTTCTGTACCAGTTAAAACAATTCCAGCTTCTAAGGTAGATTCAATGGAATAATTGTGATAAGCAGCCCCGATTTTTGGCAATAATCTTTTCCATTTTATATCCTTTCTTTTATAAATTAAAATATACTATAATATATCATAATATAAGACAAAATTCAAACATTCGAAGAAAATATTTACAAATTATAGTACAATACATTTTCTGTTCACATAAATTTTATTTAAGAATATATTATAATAGGGAGGGATAAAAATGTTTTTTTGTAAATTTAGAAAAATTATATCAGGTTGTTTAATAGGGTTTGGTGTTGGTATTTTACTTATATTATTCCTTCCAGTACAGGCATGGCTAGTAATTATGGGAATTGCCTTTGTTGTTTGTGGTATCAAATTTTTACTTGGAGATTAGGAAGGAGGAATTTTATGCAAATTGTTGTAAAAAAAGTTCCAAAACCTTTAAGGGGATTGGTTAAATTAATATTTGGTATAAAATCTACATAAGAAATTTGTAGAAAATTAAAAAGAAGATACTTTAAAGTATCCTCTTTTTAATTTATTAATAAAAAAACGATCGTTTTGAAATTACTTTTAGTTAGCTCTTTTAACTTTTCCTGAACGTAAACATTTAGCACAAACTGTTATTTTTTTAGGTTCACCATTAATAAGAGCTTTTACACTTCTTAAATTAGGGCTAACAGTTCTTGTTGTTCTTTTGCTAATATGTGAACGAGTAATACTTAATTGATTACCAAAACTTGTTTTCTTATCACAAATTGCACATTTTGCCATTGTTTTGCACCTCCAATTAATTTAATAAACTGACTATTAAACAGTTTAACACAAAAATATTAAAAAAACAAGTAAATTTTGAAAAAAAATGAAAAAAATAGCTATTAGTTAACATAAATATCTAAATAAAATATTGACTTTTACTAGAAATATAGTATAATAAAAATGTAAAATAATTCTTGGAGGGAGTTTTTTTATGCTAGCAAAAATATGGAAAAAGGTTTTATTAGTTATATGTATTATTGCATGCTTATTTAATATAACTTATAAAATTGTAAATAAAACATCTTTAAAAGTAGAATTACAAAGTATAGTAGGCGGAGAAAGTTTGTCTTCTATTTTTAGTAATAAAGATGAAGAACAACAAAGTGAATATATAGATGGAGTACAAAATGTTGCAAATCAAGTAGAGAATGAAACTTCTACAATCGTGGTATATTAAAATTTAATATGAGTTACTTTGCAAAAATGTCTTGCAAAGCAAAAACTTTTGTGTTACAATAATAAAGATTGTTTAGATAAACAAGAGAAAGAGGTGAAATATATGAAAGAAGGAATACATCCAAATTACACAGCTTCTAAAATTATTTGTGCTTGCGGAAACGTAATTGAGACAAATTCAACAAAACCAGAGATAAAAGTTGATGTTTGTTCAAAATGTCATCCTTTCTGGACAGGAAGCTTAAAACAAAACACTACAGGTGGTAGAGCTGATAAATTTAAGAAAAAATATGGTATTGCTTAAAATGCTTACCAAATTAAATAAAAAATTAATTAGCTAATTAAAAACCCTTTTGATGGGTTTTTTTATTTTGCAAAAAATATTGTTATAAATTAAAAATTATAGTAAAATAAAGATATAAAAATGAAATGGAGAAAAAATATGAAAGTTACAAATGAGAAAGGAATATCTTTAATTACTATTATTATAATAGCCTTTATACTTATAGTTGGTTTTGTAGTATTTAGAATGTATACTGCAGAAGAAGAAAATTCAAATGAAAAAGTATTAAGAATAGTATCTAATTTAGCTACTCAAATACAAAAGGAAAAGGCAAATTTAAAGGAGAGTCTTCAAAAAGATGTAACTACTGAAGAAACTATGGAATATTTAGAAAAATTAAATATTATAGATAGTGAGTATAATATTATAAGTGAAGAATTAGAAAATTTAAAACTTTTACCTAATGGAATAATTACATATAATGGTGAGAAAAAGGGACAAGTATTATTAACAGATTATTATGATTCGAAAGAAGTAAAAACTATTTGGACACAAGATAATACAGTTGATAATAATTTAGTAACAATTCAAATAAATGATGGAAAATTTTTAGAAATACAAGAAGACAATAATTTTAAAGTTTGGAAATATAAATTTGAAGCTTATGATGATACAACTCATGGAAGATTTTCTTATTGGATAAATGAAAATGGAGATATTATAAGCACAGAAAGAGTATTGTATGAAAGTGCATCAATAGATAGAGTTTATACAGCAGTTTACAATAGTGAAGTTACAGTAGAACCAGGAAATAGGATCAGTATGAATCTGGAAAAGGTTGGTAATTCAATTGTAGGAATTGTAGAGGGAATGCACTATGCAAAGGATATGACAAAACAGGTATATTCAGATGTTACAAAACAATTAGAAAATTATGAAATAAAAGGCTCTACCTTAGAGAGAATAGGTATAATATTTACATTAAATGAAGAAAAAGCAAAGGATGAAGAATTTGGTTGTACAACTACTGGAGATGATGTTGGATATACTACGATTTTTGATAGAACTAGAGAAGACTTAAATACTTTAGTTTCTTATAATTATGAAGATACAGGTATTATTATGATTTCACAAGCAATCAATATTACTTTAGATGCAATAAATAGCCTATCGCCTAAAGCAGGAGATACAATTTACATGAAACCATTTATGCTATTTTCAGTAGATGGTACAGGATATTATATAAATGGAGATATAACATATGAACTAACATATTAAGGTGGTGAAAAATGACTGTTGAATTTAATGATATTATTGATTATTTTCAATATAATTCTGTTTTAATATTAACAATGTTCGCAACTTCTGTGGGAGCATTAATATTAAAAAAAATTACAAATGGCAAGAGTGATAAACTACTTTTTAGTTCATATAGAAGCTCTTTATTAAATCCATTAACATATTTGAGATTTTTTACTCATATATTAGGTCATTCTAATTGGGAGCATTTAATTAACAATTATATTATAATTTTATTAGTTGGTCCAATGATAGAAGAAAAATATGGTACAATGGATTTACTTTTAATGATATTAATTACAGCTTTTGTAGTAGGACTATTTAATTTTATTAGAGGTGGAATAAAGTTAAAAGGCTCAAGTTGTATAGTTTTTATGCTTATTGTTTTAAGCTCATTTTCTAATATTCAAGCAGGTAAAATACCTATAACTTTTATATTAATTTTTATATTTTATGTGTTTAGAGAAATAAAGGATTTAAAAGCTGATGACGGTATATCTCATACTGGACATATAATTGGAGCTTTATGTGGAGCTGTGTTTGGCTTTTGGTATATGAATGGAGTGAGCCTAACAGAATATTTTTCAAATTTATTTTAAAAAGAAGTTAGCTTCACAATTAAGCTAACTTCTTTTTATTATCTTAGTAAATTGAACCATTTAGTTGAAACTGATTTGAAAATATTTCCAAAATTCATTTTCTCAACTTCTGATTCAGCAACAAGGTTTACTTCTCCGAACTATTTCTCCATCTAATGAGAAAGTTACTTTTCCAAGCACATCTCCTTGATGTATTGGAGCTGTTATATTTTCGTTGATGTTTACAGTTTGTTCTAAATTACTAGAAGCACCTTTTTTTACAAGTGCACCACTGTCATTTTCAAACACAAGATTTATTTGATTTTTTGTACCTTTAGCAACATTAACACTTTGAAGTACAGAGCCTTTTTCTGCAAGTTTTTCGAAATTATAAGTATTAAATCCATAATCTAATAAAGTTTTGGCTGAAGAAAAACGTATTTTTGTAGAAGGAGCTTTCATTACAACTGCAATTAAAGAAAGATTACCTCTAGTGGCACTAGCAGATAGATTATATAAAGCTAAAGAGGTAGAACCTGTTTTTAATCCAGTTGCACCTTCATAGGTTCTAATTAACTTATTTGTGTTTACTAATTCTGATTTACCATCACGAAGAGAATCCATCCATATTGTAGTGTAGTTTGTTATAGAGGGATGATTTTTTAAAAGTTCTCTACTCATTAATGCAATATCATAGCTAGTAGTTAAATGTCCATCCTCATCAATACCATGGCAGTTTTTAAAAACAGTATTATTCATTCCAAGCTCTTTTGCACGATTATTCATTTGCTCTACAAAAGCTTCTTCAGAGCCTGCTAGATGTTCAGCCATAGCAACTACGCAATCATTTGCTGAAACCACACAAATAGCTTTTAGCATTTCATCTACAGTTAAAGTTTCTGTCTCATCTAACCAAATTTGAGAGCCACCCATTGAAGCAGCATTCTCAGAACAGGAGATTTTAGTGTCAAGTGAAATCTTACCACTATCTAAAGCTTCCATAATAAGTAAAATGCTCATAATTTTGGTAACACTGGCAGGTCGTAATTGTTCGTTTGCGTTTTTTTCGTATAAAACTTTACCAGTACTCTGTTCAATTAAAATTGCACTTTCAGCCTCTATATTTAAAAAGTTATCTGCCGCTTCGGCATTAACTTCAGTGGTGCCAGAATCTTCATTCCAAGTTGGAATTGTTAAGTAAGTAGCGTAAGTAAAAGTTTGACTTGTTAATATAATTATTGTAAATAAAAGGAAAATCTTTTTCATTTCTAGTATACTAGCATAAATACTAGTATTCCTCCTTTCTAGTGGGCTAAATTAAATATCTGTTAATTAAATGTATGTTTTATTTAAAGAAATATACTTCATAAACAAAATTTATTTTATAAATATTGTGTAGAGCTAAAAAGAAAATTAAATTATTTTTTCGGTTAATATTGTTAGCATATTTTTTATTTAAAAAACAATACTAAAAATGTGAAAAAAATTTTTTTCACAAATATTATGTGCAATATAGGAGGAAAGTATGACAAAGAAATTTTTAATTTCAACTCTTGTAGCGGTCATTCTTTCAGTATGTCTTAGTGTTTGTTTTGCTAATGAAGATGCAAATTCTAACAATATAAATTTAGGAAATGAGATAACTAGCTCTTTTGATAAAACAGGAGATAGTGCCAAAAATTTAGTAAATGGAACAATGAATGCAGAACAAAAAGTAGAAAATGGCGTTAGAGATGTAGGACAAAAAATAGAGAATGGTGCTAGAGATATGGGAGAAATGCTAGAAAATGGAACAAGAGATGTAGCAGGTGCTGTAACAGGAAACAATAATATGAATAATAACAATGATAATAATAATGATAATAAAAATAACTATACTACTGCTAGAACAACTGCAAATGCTGATAATTTAACAGCTGGAATGACAACAACTACTTGGATGTGGGTAATTTTTGCTGTAGCTGCAATTATAATAATAGCTGCAATTTGGTATTATGCTATGCAAAATAAAGAATCAAGAAATAGTTAAATTTACTTTAAAAATAAAACACAAGTAAAAAAATAAATCGCTTAGCATATATTTTGCTAAGCGATTTATTTAAAATTATAACAAAAAAGATGAGAGAAACTCATCTTTTTTAATCTATTTTTTTAATCTAATTAGAATAGCAATTGCAAATAAAATTAATAAAACACCAATTGCAATTAAAAGAATACTTAATATATTATTTAATCCAAGATTTGCTTCTGGAATAGTAGATACATTACTTACCCCAGTTACTTGTGAAGAAGATGAGCTAGTAGAGCTTGTAGAACTAGTTGAAGATGTATTAGTTGAAGAAGTTTGAGTAGTATTGTTAGTAGTATTATTGCTAGTGTTATCTAAAGAAGAAGTATTATCTATAGTATTTCCTGTTTCAATTTCATTTTCCGTTTCTGTTTGACTCATTTCTTGTGTGAATAAATTTCCTGTTGCCGGTTCTGTAGCAAAACAAGTATAAAAAGCAAATAATATAAAAATTGTAGTAAAAAAGAATATTTTTAAATATTTAGACATAATTTCCTCCACGTATATATGTAAATCAAAATAATTATGATATAATCATACACATAAAATAATAAAAAGTCAAATATAAAAATGGAATTAAGGAGATAAAGTTGAATATTTATAAAATTTTAAATGAAATGATAAATTACATAGAAGAAAATTTAGTAAATATATTATTACTATTGAAAAAAATATTCTTATAAGTTAAAATTAAAAGTGTTAGAAATTATAAAAGCAGAGGAGATAAAAATGGTAGCATATTGTGTAACTATAATAGTAATAGTATTGTTATTTATGATAATTTTAGAGTATAATATTTGTGTAAGATTAAGAAATAAAGTAAAACAAGCAGAATCTTCTATAGATGTATATTTAAATCAAAGATTTGATTTAATACCAAATTTAGTAGAATGTGTAAAAGGATACAAAATATACGAAGAAAGACTTTTAACTAAATTAGTAGAAAAAAGAAATATATATAAAGATAATCCAAATTTAAAAGAAGCAACAGATTTAAATTCTGAAATGCTTAGCTTAGTTGGAGTTGCAGAAGGATATCCAAGCATTAAAGCAAATGAGCAATTTTTGAAATTGCAAGAAGCTTTAACAAGAATGGAAAGTCAGTTGCAAGCAGCAAGGAGAATATATAATGGTGATGTTACTGTTTACAATATCAAAATAACATCATTTCCAACTAATATTATAGCTAAGATATTTAATTTTAAGGAAGAAGATTTATTTGAAATAGAAGAATATAAGAAAGAAATGAAAATTGATTTTAAAGGATAAAAATAAATAAGCTGGTAAGGAAACTTACCAGTTTTTGCAATTTATTAAAAACAAAAAAGTCTTTAATTTATATAATTAAAGACTTTTTTTCTTGATAAAATTTTAACATTTAGCAAATTTAAAGTCAATACTCAAAAAAACAAAAAATTAAAAAAATTTTTGAGAACTTGATATACCATGTATTTTATAAAATTTTATTATCTTTAATTATATAAATTAAGGAAAATCCATAAAATAAAATACAAAGAGGAAGTCTAATGATAGTAAATATTTTAAGTAAAATTTTAATAAATTATGAGGGATAGCACTATTAACAATAGTGCTATTTGTGATGCTTAAAATATATAAGAAACTTAAAATGGTTTTCTTTTAAGAAACAAAAGTGGCTATTGGAATCTTTCCAAATTTCTAAACAAAAAATTTAGAAAAGTTGCATTTGTTTTTATGGATTGAAGAGAAAGGAAAAAGAGAAACTTTTTCTTTTCTCTAACTTAAATAAAAACTTAGGAGGAAAGCAAAATGAA
>CALXZR010000110.1 GCA_944393295.1 uncultured Clostridia bacterium | reverse complement strand
TGCTGTATTTATGAGTATAAAAGAAATACATATAAATAGAATTTTAAGTAAAATAAAAAATCATGAATTTAGAACTAAGAAACCTAAAAATGATTTTGATTATATAATAGTATATGTTCCAACACCTATAAAGGAACTTAAATATATTTTGAGAGTAAAAAAACCAGTGGCTAGTCCAAACAAGATTAGTATAGATGGATATGGCAACAAAGAATTTAATAATACGAAACAGGAAAAATATGCTTATCCAATAGAAAGTGTTTATAAAATAAATAAACCGATAAAATTAAATATTTTAAAACAAAAATTTAATTTTACTGCACCACAGTCATTTGCTTATGGAGAAAAATATCAAGAATTATTAGAATACATAGATAAAATAGGAATAACAAAATTGTACTAAAGGAGAGATAGTTGATGAAAAGAAAGTGTATAGAACTATTTGCTGGAGCAGGGGGCTTAGCATTAGGATTAGAAAAAGCAGGATTTGAAGAAATAGGATTAGTAGAAATAGATAAAACTGCATGTGATACATTAAGATTAAATAGACCAAATTGGAATGTAATCGAAGAAGATATTGTTAAATTTTCTCAAAAAGATTTATTAAAAGAATTTAATTTAAAAAAAGGAGAATTAGATTTATTATCTGGAGGATATCCTTGTCAATCATTTAGTTATGCTGGAAAAAAATTGGGGTTAGAAGATGTTAGAGGAACAATGTTCTTCTATTATGCTGAATTTTTGAGACAGTTACAACCAAAAATGTTTTTAGCAGAAAATGTTAAAGGATTAACTACTCATGATGGTGGTAGAACAATTCAAACAATGGTAGATGTTTTTGAAGATTTAGGATATACAGTTGAGTGGAAAGTTTTAAATGCATGGGATTATGGGGTAGCTGAAAAGAGACAAAGGGTTGTTATAATAGGAACTAGAAATGATTTAAAAGAAAATGTTAAATTTGAATATCCAGAACCTCACGATTATAAGCCTGTTTTAAGAGATGTATTACAAAATGTACCAGAGTCAGTTGGCGCAAAATATCCAGAGAAAAAGAAAAAGGTATTTGATTTAGTACCACCTGGTGGATATTGGAGAGATTTACCAGATGATGTTGCAAGAGATTATATGAAATCATGTTATTTTATGGGTGGTGGAAGAACTGGAATTGCAAGAAGAATTTCTTGGGATGAGCCATCTTTAACATTAACATGTTCTCCGATGATGAAACAAACTGATAGATGTCATCCAGATGAAAGTAGACCATTTACTACTAGAGAATATGCAAGAATTCAATCTTTTCCAGATGAATGGGAATTTTCTGGAAAAATGAATGACATATATAAACAAATAGGAAATGCTGTACCTGTAGAGCTTGCAAAAGAAGTTGGAATATCAATTATGAATGCACTAAATAAAGGAGTTGATGAAAATGTGGAATCTTAATTTTATAACAAAGGAAGATTTAAAACAACATATAAAAAATACAATTTCTACATATGAAAAAACATTAGATGGAATTGACTTGAGTAAATTTAATTCTAATATAGTAGATCCGATTAAAATGGTATTTGATAGTAAAGTATATAGAAAAGATTTTGAAGAAGTAATAAAAGATGAATTAGTAAGACAAAGAGATAAAACAAATTCAAATGCTATTGGATATTTTCATCAAAATATGTTTAAGTATATAAATAATTGTGAAGTTCCAAAAGAAGGATTTGATGTAATTTATACAAAGGAAGATGGAACTAAAATATATGTAGAAATGAAAAATAAGCATAATACAATGAATTCTTCTTCATCACAAAAAACATATATGAGAATGCTAAATAAAATTGCAAGTGACAATAAAGCTGAATGTTATCTTGTAGAAGTTATAGCGAAAAATAGTCAAAATATGGTTTGGAAAGTTTCGATAGATGGAGAAAGAATGGAAAACGAAAGAGTTAGACGTGTTTCAATGGACAAGTTCTATGAAATAGTTACTGGAGATAAAGAAGCATTTTACAAGATATGTATGGAATTACCAAAGTTAATAGATGAAATTATAGAAGAAAATAGAGAATTACAGGTAGGTTCAGATACAGTAGTAAATGAATTAAGAGAAAAAAATCCTGACTTATTAAAGGCATTATATTTATTGGCATTCAAAGAATATGCTGGATTTAATAATTTATAAATACAAGAGATAAGTGAGATATAAGAGTAGAATATACTATAATTATATTTCGCTTTTGTTTTAGGAGAAGGAAAATGGAGAAAATAAAACTGATAATAAAAATAATAATTCAAATATTAGTTGTAATTATAATGTATATGTTTTTAGACAAAGTTTTAAAAAATTTAGTTGCAATTAAGTGGATAAGCATTATTATATTTGCACTAATAATTATCGATCTTGATTTAAAAGAAGTAGATATACCACAGAAAGAGGATTATAAAGAATTGTTTAATACATATTATATAAATTACCCTAAAGTATTTGAAATAGCAATGTTAATTAATAATAAAATAAAAATAAATGCTGAAGAATCAATAAAAAAGCAAAAAGGTTATAAGCGAAGTTATGGAATAGAGAGTTCATTTAATATAAAGAAATTACCAATAAAAGGAGATTTAGGAGAAGAGTATTCTGAATTAACAAATCACGAATATAAAGAAATTCAAGAAATAAAAAATACAAATTCTACATATTTAAGAGAAATATTAAAAAAATGTAAAAAAGTAGAGAATTTAAGAGGTTTGAAGAATGGTGACCTAGTTAAAATAGACAATGTAAAATTAAAAATTTGGAATAATGATGAAATATTACAAGCAAATTCTATTATAAGTGGAGCATTTAATGGTAATACAGTTAATACATATTCAGATGGACAAGCTTTTAAAATAAATGTAAATTCATTAACTAATATGATATTAAAGGATTACAAATATTATTTAATGTGTACAAAAGGAAAAGAAAAATTTTATATTGATATTCCAATGAGAGCCGAAAAAGAATTTGAAAATGAATATTCTATATATGATTTAGAGATAGGTTTAGTTAATATTATAGGAATATATAGAACAGAATATTATGATCCTGAAAATAAAACTACATATTCTAAATTGCAAGAATTAGGCAATAAACAAAATATAGAAATAGATGAAATGAAGTCCTCAAGAGAATCACAAGAAAATTTAAATCAATTAATAAATTTGGAAAAAGCTCCATATATTGATTTAATTGCAATAATACAAGATTTATCATTTAAGAATGGAGATAAAGAAGATAATGAAAAGTAAGATTGTTTATACGTTTACATTTGAAAGATTTAATGAGTTTAAAACTAAAAAGACTATAAATGATGAAATTATAACAGCAATTGCTTTTGCAGATAAGAGTAACCCAATACAACTTGAAGAATCAAAGAATTATTATGTTGATATAAGTAATTTATATAAATCAAATACCGAAACTAATAATATGTTAATTGAAAGTATTATGCATCAAATTTATTTAAGAGAAAATGTACATGTTATATTAAACGAAAATAGTAAAAATAGATTTAGTCAAGACTTTGCAACATCTTTTGACGAATTTAAACCTATACAAACTATTTATGAAGAGAGAGATTTAGTTAATTGTGACTTTATTAACATAGATAATGATGGATTGAAAAAAATAGAGAAATCTTTAATGGATGATTTAATAGGGCATAATGCATTCAAAAAAGATTTTCTGAATAAGTTAAAAGATTTTCCAATATTGTATAAATTAGGAGAAATGAAAATATTTTCATTACTTGTATGTGGAAATCCAGGAGTTGGAAAAACCGAATTAGCAAGAATACTACACAAAACAATGTATAAAGAATCAAAGATGATAAAAATAAATTTAGGAAATTATAAAACTCAAGGAGCACTTAATAGTTTAATAGGTTCTCCAATTGGATTTATTGGTAGTGAAAGAGGTGGAGAACTATCAAATAAAATACGAAATAGCGATTCAAAAGTAATATTAATTGATGAATTTGAAAAAGCAGACACAGATATATTTAATTTTTTCTATGAATTGTTAGAGGATGGAAAATTTACGGATTTGACTGGTAATGAATATGATTTAAATGGATATATAATTATTTTTACAACAAATTTATCTAAAGATAATTATAAGGAAATTTTACCACCACCTTTGGTATCTCGATTTACCTTAAAATCTTTTTTTGAAAATCCAAACAATGAGGAAAAACAAAAGTTTATAGAAAAAAGAATAAACAAATTATTAAGTGTATATAGAGAAGAAAATCTACAACCTAAAATTACTGCCAAAGAAATAAACAATAATTTAGATTATGAGGCAATTAATAAAATATCTGATTTTAGAGTAATAAACCGAATAATTACAAGTGCTTTAACAAAGACAATAGATAATGCAAAAGATAATACTTATAAAAAAATAAAAGGAAAAAGAAAAAAGGGCGCTGACAAATAACTAAAAATACGTTATACCATGATTAATAATCGATTATTAAATTATTTAAATCGGAGGTGGTATAACATAAGTAGATTTACAGATAAAAGAGATTTAGTAGGTTGGCTTTTAGATTATATGAAACAATACAATATTTCTAATAGGCACAAAGAACAAATCTATCATGTAGTTCTAAAATTATCCAAAAAAACGGATTTACAAAAAGAACGATTTATTAGATATTACGGATTACAACCAACAGAATTTAAAAGAGAAACATTATATGCAATTGCTAGAGAACAACATTGTACTCCAAATGCTATAAGAAGTTCGATTGTTTCTATAAGAATTGCAATGTTTCGTATTCCAGATGAAGATTTTTTGATATTAGAAAAAATTTATGCAGAATATCATAAGTAATAAGATAATTTGTTAACAATATTATTAAGTGAAGAAGTGAGAAGATTAGTTGAGATACTAAAACTCTTACTTCTTTTTTTGTATTTGTCAAAAAATTTCTATTTTACCCGTCATAATTTTAATTTTCAATTGCTGTTAAGGTTAAGGGGAGAAATTCCAAGTTGCCCATAACTTTTTTGAATTTTAAATGCTGTTAATAGTAGAAGAAAAAATTTTAATATTGCCCATAAGATTTTAAGATTTCAATTGTTGTTTATGTTAGAAAGAAAAATTTAAATTTACCCATAACGTTTTTAATTCTCAATCGCTATTTATGTTAGGAGCATAAAAATTCTGGGAAATCGGGTTAATTTTAAAATCTCTCGCCTATATGTTTAGGTAATCAAATGCACATTGATAAATACACTTAATTTAAGTGTCATATTGAGCCATTTTCTTTAATATTCTGTATTAGGTAGAAAGGATTTGAATAAGTATGAATGAGGATAATAGTAACACAAAAGATAATAAATTAGAGTTTAATACATATTGTATTTTTACAGAAGAAGAACAAGATATTAAAGATACAATAGGATTAGTTTTTAAGGATTATTTAGAAAACATAATGATTAAAAATAAGTAATTATATAAAAATATTTGCAAAATTTTAAAGAGCACGTTACAATTTAAGCATAGATGATTACGGATAGGAGGTTAAATGCTGGATTTAAAAAGTCAAAATTTTAAAGTACGGAATGTATATAAGACTATCTAGGGAAGATGGCGACAAGCAAGAAAGCGAAAGTATCGGTAATCAAAGAAAAATTTTGCAAAGATATGTAAAGGAGAATGATTTATGTTTTATAAAAGAATATGTTGATGATGGAGTAAGTGGTACAACATTTGATAGACCGGGATTTAGTGAAATGCTACAAGACATTGAAAGTGGAACTATTAACATGGTCATAACAAAAGACTTATCAAGACTTGGAAGGGATTATATTAAAACAGGACATTACATAGAGAATTACTTTCCACAAAACAATATAAGGTATGTTGCAATAACAGATGGAATAGATACATATATTGATAGTACAAATAACGATATAACTCCTTTTAAAGCAATAATGAATGACTATTATGCTAAAGATATCTCAAAGAAAATCAGAAGTGTTTATAAGGAAAAACAAAAGAATGGCGAATATCTATGTAGTGTTCCAGCATATCGGATATAAAAGACATCCTAATATTAAAAATAAGCTAATTATTGATGAACAAGTAAAATATATTGTAGAAAAGATATTTGATATGTATGCAAACGGACATGGAAGTGTAGAAATAGTAAACTACTTAAATACTAACAAATACTTATCTCCAACAGGGTATAGAAAAACAGATATTATACAAGATAAGAATAAAACAAATTATGATTGGAATGAAGTTACTCTATGCAATATGTTAAAAAATGAGGTATATATCGGAAATACAGTCCAAAATAAGAAATCAGTTGTATCTTATAAAGTACATAAAATAAGAACTGTTGAAAAGGAAAATCAAATAAGAGTAAACAATACACATGAAGCTATTATCAACAAAGACACATTTGAAAAAGTACAATGTATTATTGAGAAAAGAGGTACAAATACAAAACTTAAATATGACTATTTATTAAGAGGATTACTTTACTGTTATCATTGCAAAAGAAAACTGCAAATAGTGCTTAAAAAGAACTCTAAAAGAAACGCAAAATCACATCCATATATAACTTGTAGTGATGCAAAAGAACGTGGGTGCTATCCACTAAACATGAATTACGAGAAGTTTGAAAAGCATATTATTTATATTGTAAAAAAGATATGTCAAATATATGCGGATAAAGAAATTTTTTATTCAATTTATGAAAAATATCAAAACAAAACTCTTGATATTCGAGAAGGATATGAGAAAAAAATAGAGCAAATTGATAGAGCTATATTGGATATAAATAATAATTTAGACAAGATGTATATGGATAAGTTAAGAGGTGTTTTACAAGAGGAAGATTATGTTAGAGTATCTCAAAAATTTAATTTTAAAAGAACAAAACTATGCGATCAAAAGAAAGAATTAGAACAAAAATTAATTGGAACAGAAGAAAAAATTAATACTAAAAATAAAACAAAAGAAGAAAAAGAGTTAGATGAATTAATAGAGAATTTTTTAAAATTTGATAAGCCGGATAAAATATTTTTATACAGATTAATCAATAAAATAGAGATTGATAAAGATAAAAATGTATACATATATTTTAACTTTTCAAAACTAAATTCTATTAATGAAAATCTAGATGAATTTATTAAAGTCGAAGAGGTCATAAAACAAGATGTATATAAAATTAGTTAATTAAAATATGGTCCATTTTCACTTGACAAATACATTATTATCATTACAAGACTTAACAAAATGGTTGTTAGTTTATAAGACATATTTCAAATATATCTATTAATTTACATAATCATATTGAAAATTCAAGTTTATATATACAATGTAAAGAAATGTATTCATTGACAATTTACATAAAAAATGGTATAATTTAGACTGATATAGGCGATGTCCAATATCGTTTTCCTATTTTCACTAATTAGTGAGAGGAATCTCCTCGAACTTTTTGGTTTTACATATATAATACTATCAACAATAAAAGAATTTAGGAGGGGGACAATATGTTACAGTTTATAGACTTTTTATATAATATAGCTTTTGTACTATTTGGTATTTGCATATTACTTTTGATAGTTATACTTATTATATTAATCAAAAATACTGAAAATAAAAAGGAATTGTTAAAAACAATTATACAAGGAACTATAAATGCAGTTCTAATATTTGGAGTTTTTATAATTGTTTTAATAATACTGATATTTCCCGCACTTTAACAGAAAATACCAAGTTATAAACAAAAGTAACTTGGAGTTTATAATCTGACAGTTAAACAAGACAAATGGATTTTGGATTGTTGATATAAATTGAGGTAGAAAACATAAAAATTTCTATCTCAATTTTTTTCTTATTGTATAGGAAAAATCGATGTTTTCATTGATAGCTTGCGGGTTAGCAAGCGTAAGCAATGAAAACAAACCTATAGAATTTCCTATACAACAAGGTTAAGTTCCCTTGGTCTGTGCAATAATTGCGAAGCAATTTTGCACATGTGGCGAAGCCACTTTTCTTATTATAAAATAACTATAATATTAGCATAAAATATTGAAAATAGCATAAAATAATGATAAAATTATGATAATAGATTTTTATGGAGGAAATTATATGATTAATATTAGACCAGTATCAGATTTAAGAAATAAATATCCAGAAATAGAAGAATTAGTTCTTAAAGAAGATGAAGCAGTCTATTTAACCAAAAATGGATATGGTTCAATGGTGGTAATGAGTTTGGAAAAATATTCAAAATTAATGAGTGATGCAGAATATAATGAATATGTTGAAAATGCACTAGATGAAGCTGATAGAGAAGCAAAAGATCCAAATACAAAGTATTATACGCATGAAGAAATTTTTGGAAAAATAAGGAGGAAGATTAGTGGGGAAAAAATATAAAGTAAAATATCTTCCTTTATTTTACAATGATTTAGACAAAATTACTGATTATATTGTTTATAAATTAAATAATGAAATAGTAGCCAATAATTTTGTTAATGAATTAGAAAATGAAATAAACAAAAGAGCTTATAATCCAGAAGCTTATGAAAAACATATATCAACTAGAAAAAGACAATATACTTATTACAAAATTTATGTAAAAAATTATACCATCTTTTATACTGTAAAAGATAATACTATGGAAGTTAGAAGGATTTTGTACTCAAGAAGAAATTTTCATAAATTAATTTAAAATAAAAAACGCAAAGTCGTGTAATTAATGGTTAGTAGTTTTTTAAATCCACACCACTTATATTTGCCTTCCAACCACTAGGAAATTCTATACTAGGATAATTATTAGCGATATTTTGTGCTTGTGCATATATAGAAGAACCTATAGGATAATATCCATTAATCAAATTTACTCCATCAGGATTACACATTGGCACTATATAAATTGAAGATTTTTGAAAAATAGTTCGAGCATTTACACCATAAATATCAGAATTATTAACATAAGCTACACAAAAATCTTCTATAAATTTCATTAAAATATTACTTGTTATAGATTCATTTGCATGTATAGAAGCACTATAAAATACCTGATTAGCTCCTCTACC
>CALXZR010000109.1 GCA_944393295.1 uncultured Clostridia bacterium | reverse complement strand
GGTTTTTCGTTGTAACAATTATATCATAAAAAGAGGGGGGTATCATTTTTTGTTGCAAAAAAATGATATAAACCTTGAAAATACAGGGTTGTAAGTAAACAAATATCAAATTCAGTTTACACAACCTTAAAATATGGGGAGGGAAGAAAAATGGAAGAAAACAAAAAGAAAAATTCAAAAACAGGTTTATTAATTTTTTTCTTAATAGTATCTATAATTATAATTGCTATAATGGCATATTATATATAGAGATTAACTGAAGAAAAAACAATAGATACAACAACTTTGGAAACAATTGAAGATAATAATTTTATTAATCTTGGAGTTATGTATGATTTTGAATTTGATAATGGAAAACTATCAAAAATTATATATATGATGTAATATAAAAAAAGCATCTCGAAGATGCTTTTTTATTTAAGCTTGTTTGAAATTAAATGATTTATGTTCGTATAATGTAATTTTGGCTGGGGTACTGTGATTCGAACACAGGAATGTCGGAGTCAGAGTCCGATGCCTTACCGCTTGGCGATACCCCAATACATTTAAACAACAATAAAATTATATATCTTTTTTTTCGGAAAAACAATAGAAAAATTAAAAAAATATATTTTAGAAAACAAATTTCACAAAAAAATTACATAAAAAAGGTTTATATTTGAAGCTATTGATGTTATAATAATGAAAAAATTAAGAAATATATGGTGAAAAAAATGAATAATTTATACGGATTAATAGCTTCTTTTTTATATATAGGAGTAATTATTGCAACATCTACTTTGTTTAGTAAGGTAAGCAAAGAAGCGAGTAGAAAATTTATACATATAATGCTATCTAATTGGTGGATTATAGCAATGGTGTTTTTTGACAATATGTGGTTTGCAGCTTTAGGACCTGCAATATTTGTGGTAATAAATTTTTTGTCATATAAATTTAATATTATAAAAGTAATGGAAAGAGAAGATGAAGAAAAAGATGGTTTAGGAACAGTATACTATGCGTTATCTCTTTTAATATTGGCGTTAATTACATTTGGTCCTCTGCAAAATCCAACAATAGGTTTAGTTGGTGTAATTGTTATGGGATATGCAGACGGAATGGCTGCAATTGTTGGAAAAAGTATAAAAAGTCCAGAAATAAAACTTAATGGAAATAAAAAAACTATAGCAGGTTCTGTTACAATGTTTGTAGTAACTTTAATTATTGTTTCAGGTGCTTTAGTTTACTTTGGTGTTGCTAATTGGTTTTTAAAGGCTTTAATTATGTCTATAATTGCAACAATTGTTGAAGCTGTTTCTGTAAAAGGAACAGATAATATTACTGTGCCTTTATTAACATCTGGTATGTTTTTTTTGGTAATATAAAATATATAGCAGAAGATTTTCGGTAGCTTCTGCTTTTTATTATAAAGTAAATGACAATAAAAGGAGCAAAAAATGAAATTAAATGAAATAAAAAATCCGAAGGATGTTAAAAATTTAAGTATAAAAGAGGAAGAAGAATTAGCGCAAGAAATTAGAGAAAAGATAATACAAACAATTTCAAAAACTGGTGGACATCTAGCTTCAAATTTAGGTGTTGTAGAGCTTACAATTGCTCTTAATAAAATTTTTGATTTTGAAAAAGATAAAATAATTTGGGATGTAGGTCATCAAACTTATGTATATAAAATGTTAACAGGAAGATTAGAAAAATTTGATACTCTTAGAAAAATGGGAGGACTAGCAGGTTTTCCAAAAACTGATGAAAGCAAATATGATCATTTTAATACTGGACATAGTAGTACATCTATATCTGTTGCTTTAGGAATGGCAAGAAGTAGAGATTTAAATAATGAAAAAAATAATGTAATTGCAATTATTGGAGATGGGGCACTTACTGGTGGAATGGCTTTAGAAGCTTTAAATGATGCAGGAAATAGTAAAACAAATTTACTAGTTATATTAAATGATAATGAAATGAGTATATCTAAAAATGTTGGCGGAGTAGCGTTAATGCTTTCTAAGCTTAGAACAAAGAGATTCTATATAAAATCTAGTATAAGTGGAAAGAACATAATAAAGAAAATACCTTTTATTGGAGAAAAAATTGTAAAATTAGTACAAAAAGTAAAAAAGAGTATTAAACAAATTATTATTCCAAAAATGTATTTTGAAGATATAGGATTTAGATATTTAGGTCCAGTAGATGGACATAATTTAAAACAATTAGAGGAAATTTTAAAAATTTGTAGGCAATTAGATGGCCCAGTTTTATTACATGTATTAACTAAGAAGGGAAAAGGATATAAGCCTGCTGAAGAAAATCCTAATAAATTTCATAGTATATCAAGTTTTGATATAAAAACAGGTGAAAAAACTAATAAGAGTAAAAAGAATTATTCAAGTGTTTTTGGAGAAAAACTACAAGAAATTGCGAGAAACAATAAAAAAGTAGTTGCTATAACAGCGGCAATGGCTGAAGGTACAGGCTTAGAATCTTTTGCAAAAGAGTTTCCTAATAGATTTTTTGATGTAGGAATTGCAGAACAACATGCTATTGGAATGGCTGCAGGAATGGCAAAAGCAGGATTTGTGCCAGTAGTTCCAATATATTCATCTTTTCTGCAAAGAGCGTATGACCAATTAGTGCATGATGTTGCTATTCAAAATTTGCCTGTTGTTGTTTGTGCAGATCGAGCTGGTATTGTTGGAGCCGATGGAGAAACACATCAAGGAATGTTTGATTTAAGTTTTACAAATGCTATACCAAATTTTGTTATAATGGCTCCAAAGAATTTTGAAGAACTAGGCAATATGCTTGAATTTGCAGTAAATTTAAAAAAACCTGTATTAATTCGCTATCCACGAGGTGGGGAAAACAATATTTGGAAAAGTGTTAGTATAGAGCCTACAAAAATAGAACTTGGAGAAATAGAAATATTAGAAAATGGAGAAGATTTTACTATTATAGCAATAGGAAAAATGGTTGCAAGATGCTATGAACTAGCTCAAGAATTAAAAAAAGAAGGAATTAATGTAACAGTTATTAATGCAAGATTTTTAAAACCGTTAAACAAAGACAAAATATGGGAGCAAATAAAAAGAACAAGAAAAGTTATAACCGTTGAAGACGGAACTTGTATAGGTGGTCTTGGAAGCGTAGTAGAAAGTATAATTGTAGAAAAACAAGGCTTAGAAAAGATAAAAAGATTTAAGAGTGTAGAAAGAATTTCTTTTAGGAAATTTGCTTATCCAGATGAATTTATAAAACAAGGAACTTGTAGAGAAATTGAGAAGAAATACAATTTGGATAAAGAAAGTATAAAAAATTATATTGTAGAAAATGTAAAAATTAAAAACAAAAGTATTTTAAAAGGAAATAATAAGATTATTATAGATAATAACTACAATAGAAATAAAGAAGTCTATAAAACTGAAAAACTTGGGATATTAGATAAATTAAAGCTTGGAGGAGAAAAATGTCTTACAGCAATACAATCAAGGATAAGAAGGAAGAAGACAAACTCTTAATTGCAAAAGTAAAGGATAAGTTTCAATTTTGCAATTCAAAGAATAAAATAACTTATACAGATTTTATGCAATTAAATGAAAGAAGTATTGTTCAAAAATCTTTAAATGAAAATAAAATAAAAAATTATTTCTTTTTTGGTGGAATAGAAAATGCAGATAGAGAGATACTGTTTTTTTATCCAGATAAGCTAACAGAGGAGCTAGCTAGAAAAAATTTAGAAGATATTTTAAAATTTATTCAAATAAAGCTTCCTCTTGGACAGAGTTATGAACATAGAGAATACTTAAGTGGAATTATGAAATTAGGTGTAAAGAGAGAAAAGTTTGGTGATATTATAGTTAGAGAAGATGGAGCAGATATTATTGTATTAGATGAAATCTCAGAATATTTTATGAATAGCTTACCTGAACTTACAAGATTTAAGAAAGCAGAAATAAATTTATTTTCAATAGAAAATTTAAATCAAAAAGAAGAAAAATATGAATCTTTAAAAATAATTGTAAGTTCTATAAGATTAGATAACTTTGTTGCAGAGCTTTCTAAATGTTCTAGAGGAAAAGCACAAGAGATTCTGCAAGAGGGAAGAGTTTTTGTAAATGGAATAAATGAGATAAAAGAAAGCAAAAAAATACAAATTGGAGATAAAATTACAATAAGAGGAAAAGGAAAATTTATATTTAATTCTATTGAAAAAACAACTAAAAGTAATAAAATACTAATTAACATTGATAAATATTGTTAATAAAAAAAATTTATGATAAAATGTCATAAAAAATAGGAGGCAAAAATGCAATTTTTTAATAAAATAAGAAAAAATGGAACAAAAATTTTGTCTATAATAGTATTAACAAGTTTTATTGCACCAATTGGCTTTTTAACATTTAAAATATGCACTACATCTAATGATATAGCTATGGCAGATTTTAATGGTAGAGTAAAAAGTGATTATGTGCTTATGTTATTGCAATGTATAATAGGAATTATAGCTATGTGGATACCTAGTATACTAACTAGAAAATTTAAGCTACAAATACCAAATAAAATGTATTATATGTATGTTGTTTTCTTATATGCTGCTATATTTTTAGGAGAGATTCAAAATTTTTACTATGTAGTACCTTATTGGGATACCATTTTACATACTTTAAGTGGTTTTATGATTGGATGTTTGGGATTTTCTATGGTAGATATATTAAATGATAATAATAAAAATGTAATGTTATCTCCATTTTTTATTGCTTTCTTTGCATTTTGTTTTGCAATGGCACTTGGTGCTTTATGGGAAGTTTATGAATTTACTTCAGATGGAATTTTAAAAACAAATATGCAAAAGTTTAAATTAGAAAATGGTACAGAGCTAATAGGAAGAAGTGCAGTAGAAGATACAATGCAAGATATTATTGTAGATGGAATAGGTGCTTTTTTTGCAAGTTTAATCGGATATATTTCTATTAGATATAAAAAGGGATGGTTTAACGATTTGAAAATTAAACTTCATAGAAATAAAGAAGATAATACAGATGTAAAAGATTATATAAGAACTGATGATAATGCACATTTAAAGTAGAAGAGGTGAAGAAAGTGGATTTGGAAAAAGAAATTGAAATGTTATATAAAGTAAGAGAAAATGCCTACGTTCCATATAGTGATTTTAGAGTAGGAGCAGTTTTAAAAGCTAAAAGCGGAAAATTATATACTGGTTGTAATATTGAAAACCATGGAATTCAAGCTATTTGTGCAGAAAGAGTAGCTTTTACTAAAGCTTTATCTGAAGGAGAAAAAGAATTCGAATATATATTAGTAGCAGGGGGAAAAGGAAAAGATATACCAAAAGAAGAATGTTTACCTTGTGGATATTGCAGACAATTTATGAGTGAGTTTGTAGGAAAAGAATTTAAAATATATGCCGTTTTTGAAAATAGTATAAATGAATACAAGATAGAAGATTTACTACCATATAGTTTTAAATTTGAAAAATAAAAAAGCTACTTCATTTTGAAGTAGCTTTCTTTTTATCTACCATCATCATCTTCTTTATTAATAGTGTTGCTATCATTTTGAGTGGATTTTTCATATTCATGTCCTTCTATTTCAAGATATTCTTGTCCTGTAATAGTTTTTTTAATTTCAAAATCTCTTGCTGCAAAATCCATAACTGCTTCTACATATTCCTCCATCTTTGATAGATGTTCTGAAACTTTTTCTGCTCTATTATATACAGAAATTTCATTGTTATCTAAGTCTGAATTAATTTGTTTTATATCACTAGCTAAAGAATCTATATTTTCATCTAAATCAGAAAAATCTTGTACACGAGTTGGCAATAAACCTAACAATGAATGCATACCACTTACTCTATCAAAGAAGAAGTTGTATCCATATTCATCAAATAGTTCTACAGAATATGAATCTGAAAAAGAATCACCATCACCTGTATAATGATGAAGTGTTGCGGCTGCTGCTGGTTTAAAATCTTCATCATCTTTGTGAGCATCATTATATGCTTGTATAGTTTTATCTAAGAAAATTGCTTCTGGTAAACATTGTATTTCTTTTATTAGTAAAGCTTCTTCCTGAGCAGAAGGAATTTCATTCTGATATAGTTCTAATTTTTGAGTAATATCTTCATATAGTCCGATAGAGCCACCCTCTTGCAAAATATCAATAATAGGAGCATGTTCATCTGAGTAAAATGATAAGCTTTGAGAATCTTGAATCTGTTGCTCTGTTAAGCTAGAAGATAGACCTAAATCACTATAATCTAGACCAGCTTCTATTGCTGACTCTAAAGTAGTATTTTTATATAATTGATTATCTAAATGAGCTTGAAAGCCATTAAACATAATTAAACCACCTAAAGAAAAAGCAGCTAATTTCATAAAACCTTTTTTTGTTTTGGCAGATAAAGGTGGATTATAAGTTAAATGTTCTCTAAATATAGGTCTATAAAGAGTTCTAAGTTCTTCTTTATTTTCATTTATTTTTTGCTTATGAGCATTTTCTACTTTTTTATTAATATATGTAACTTTATCGGATTGTCTGTCTACATTTGTTTTAGCAAATTGCTTACTAAAGAAATCTGAAAGATGCAAAGACTTTTTTCTATCTTTAGAAAAAGGTATATGTCGAATATCTTTTATTTTTCCAGATTTAAATAAAGCACCTTTATAATTATAAGCTCTTGCTAAATCTCTTTTTAAAGCAAATTTTTCTTTTCCACTTAAACGTTTTTCTTGTTCAGATTCTATAGAATATAGTTCATAGGCATATAAGGTATTCATAAAATCTGCTTCTGTATAATGATTTTTATGGCAATGATTAATATAAGCTTTTTGCATTTTTTGTAATTCTTCTGCTGAAAGTTCTCTTTTTATACAATTTTCTTCGCCAATACTTATAAAAAGTCTAAAACAATCTGCAAATAATCTACTTCCATTAAAAAATTTTGGACTTGAATAATAATCAAAAGGAGATATATTTTTAGAAGTATTATCTTTAGATTTCACAAATTCAGGAATAACTATTTTATCTTTGTCATTGTCGTTCATAAATTCCTCCAAAACATAATATTTATTTTATTATAACATAATTATGTTAGGAAAAATGATTTAAATAAAAATGTAACAAAAACTTAATTATAATATAACAATAATGTAACAAAACAAGATTATATATAAAATTAAACAATTTTAAAGAAATTTGAAAATAACAATATAAAAAATTAGAAATAAAGCTTAAAAAGTATTTGACAAAAAGAGGATTATAATAGATAATTATTATATTAAAAAGCATAAGAAAAAAACGGAAATTTACAAAGGAGGAATATATAAAATGTATATATTCAATAGAGTTACAGTAGTTCCACAATTACCAGAAAAGATTAGACGTTTAACAGAAATTGCAAATAATCTATGGTGGTCTTGGAACACAGAATTTTTGAAATTATTTCAAATGATTGATATTGATTTATGGGAAACTGTTGGAAAAAACCCAATTAAATTCTTAAAACTAGTAAACCAAAGTAAAATCGAGCAAATTTCAGAGGATGCTGAATTTTTAAAACAATATAACAAAGTTGTTGAAAATTTTGATAACTATATGAATAGCAAAGACACATGGTTTAATAAAAAATATCCAAGTAATAAAAATGATTTAATTGCATATTTCTCTGCTGAATATGGTTTAGATGAAGTTGTTCCTATATATTCAGGAGGACTTGGAATTTTATCTGGAGATCATCTAAAATCAGCAAGTGATTTAGGCTTACCTTTTGTTGCTATGGGATTATTGTATAAAAATGGATATTTCCATCAAAAAATTAATAGTAGAGGAGAGCAATGTTCTGAATATCACAATATAGATTTATATAACTTACCTATTTTACCTGTAAAAGATAAAATGGAAGATGATGTAATCATAGATGTTGATTTAGGAGAAAAAACTTTATATTTAAAATTATGGCAAATAAATGTTGGAAGAGTTAAATTGTATTTAATGGATTCTGATATAGAGCAAAACGATGAAGACTTAAAAAATATAACTCTTCGTTTATATGGTGGAGATAAGGAAATGAGAATTCGCCAAGAAATAGTTCTTGGAATGGCTGGTGTTAAAGCTTTAGCAAAACTTGGATATAAGCCAACACTATACCACATGAATGAAGGACATTCATCTTTCTTAACATTACAGCTAATTTATAATATTATGCAAGAAAAACAAGTTTCTTTTGAAATTGCAAAAGAGATGGCAACAGTAGAAACTGTATTTACAACTCATACACCAGTTCCTGCAGGAAACGATATTTTTGATATAACTCTTGTAGAAAAATATTTTAAAGAATTTTGGCCAAAGTTAGGAATATCAAGAGAAGAGTTTTTAAAACTTGGAATGAAGGAAAACGAAGGTTTTGAACAAGGCTTTAATATGGGAATTTTAGCTTTAAAAATTGCTGGAAAGAAAAATGGTGTAAGTAAATTACATGGAGAAGTTTCTAGAGAACTATTTAGTGAAGTATGGCCAAATATTGCAGAAGATGAATCTCCAATTACTTATGTAACAAATGGAATTCATACTTGCACATGGCTTGCTCCAAATTTAAAGAAATTGTTTAATGAATATTTGCCACCATATTGGCAAGATAAAATTGAAATGGATAGCACTTGGCAAAAAATAGACAATATTCCAGATGAAAGATTATGGAGTGCTCATGTTGAGAGAAAAGAAAAACTAATGCGTTTAATAAAGCAAAATATTACAGAAAGATATTTAAATAGTGGAGTTGGATATGATCAAATAGGAGAATTAGTAAACAGTCTAAATCCAAAAGCTTTAACAATTGGTTTTGCAAGAAGATTTGCAACTTATAAAAGAGCAACTCTAATTTTCAAAGATATTGCAAGATTAACTCAAATTTTAAATGATGAAAAAAGACCAGTTCAAATAGTTTTTGCTGGTAAGGCGCATCCACAAGATAAAGAAGGACAAGATTTAATAAAATATATTCATGAAGTTTCATTAATGCCACAATTTAAAGGAAAAATATTTATATTAGAAAATTATAATATTGGAATGTCTCGTTATTTAATTAGTGGTGTTGATGTTTGGCTAAATAATCCAAGAAGACCTATGGAAGCTTCTGGAACATCAGGAGAAAAAGCTTCTGTAAATGGTGTTGTAAATTGTAGTATATTAGACGGCTGGTGGGCAGAAGGATATGATGGAACTAATGGATGGGCTATTGGAACTAATGCAACTTACAGTTCTTATGAAGAACAAGATAAAGCAGATAGCAATAGTTTATATCATTTATTAGAAAATAAAATTATTCCAGCTTATTATAATCAAGATTCAAAAGGTGTGTCTGAAGAGTGGATAACTCTAATGAAAAATTCTATAAAATCAACTGGTGGAAAATATAGTACTTCTAGAATGGTAATTGATTATATTAATGAATTATATATGCCACTTTGCAACTTAAATAAAAAACATTTCCAAAATCTAGACGAAGTTATGGCTTTTGCAGAATGGAAGAGAAAAGTAAAACAAAATTGGCAAAATATTAAAATTAGTCAAGATAGAAATGTTGACAATGCAAAATTTAATGCAGGAAGTCAAATTACAGTAAATTGTGAAGTTGAATTTCCAGATATAGATGAGAATAATGCAGAGGTTCAAGTATATTTTGGTCAAGTTCAAGATAATGGTACTGTAAGAAATGTTTATACTGCAGAAATGAACAAAGTTGGAGAAGAAAATGGTAAGAGTTTCTACGAGGCTACAATAGACTTAACAACAGGCGGAAACTTTGGATATACTTTTAGAGTAATGCCAAAACATGAAATGCTTATGGATTCAGAAAACTTAGATTTAGTAAAATGGATTGAAAAATAATACTAAAATAAAATTCCAAGTTTAGCTTGGAATTTTTATATTTTAAAGGTAATTTTAAAATTGTTAAAATTTTACTAAAAATACTTGAATTATTTACATTTTATGTTATACTAAAAAATGATTAAAAATAAAAGAGGGGTAGAATTATGAAATCAGATTTAAGAAAAACAAAGATTGTTGGAACAATCGGACCAGCTAGTGAAACTAGATTAAAAGAATTATTTGATGCAGGATTAAACGTATGCAGAATTAACTACTCACATGGTAGCTATGATGAACAAGAGTGGAAAACTCAAGAAATCATAAAATTAAGAGAAGAATATGATTTACCTGTTCCTATGATTTTAGATATGCAAGGACCTGAAATTAGAACAGGAATGTTAGTTACAGGAAAAAATGAGAAAATTCCTTTAGAAGATGGACAAAAATTTGTATTAGTAAATGAAGATATTATAGGAGATAAAGATAGAGTTTCTGTAACTTACAAAGATTTATATAAAGATGTAGCACCAGGAACAAAAATATTAATAGATGATGGAGCTATAGAATTAAGAGTTGATGAAATTGTAGACAAAGATATTCATTGTACAGTTGTTCATGGAAATCCTTTAGGAAGTAGAAAAACAATGAACCTACCAGGTACAATAATTCGTCTTCCAGCTTTAAAAGAAAAAGATATTAATGACTTAAAAGCTGCTTGTGAACATGAATATGATTATGTAGCTGTTTCTTTTGCTAGAAACTTAGATGATATTGCACAAGTTAGAAAAGTATTAGATGAAAATGGTGGTAAAGACATTAAAATTATTACAAAGGTAGAAAATGTTGAAGGTTTATCTAATATGGAAGACATAGTTAAAACAGCAGATGCTCAAATGATTGCTCGTGGAGATATGGCTACAGAAACAGACTTTACAGAGCCACCTGTAATGCAAAAGAAATTTATTAAATTATCAAATAGAGCTAATAAACCAGCTATTACAGCTACTCAAATGTTAGAATCTATGATGAGTAATCCATTACCAACTAGAGCTGAAGCATCAGATGTTGCTAATGCTATTTATGATAGAACAAGTGCTATTATGCTTTCTGGTGAATGTGCTATGGGTAAATATCCATTAGAATGTGTACAAACAATGGATAAAATTGCAAAAAGAGTAGAACCAACTATTAATTATTGGAAGAGATTTGAAGAAAATACAAATATCGAATTAAAAGACTTAGAAGATAATATAGCTTATTCTACTTGCGTAATGGCTAAAAATATGAATGTAGATGCAATTGTTTGCTATACAAATTCAGGAGATTCTGCTAGAAGATTAGCAGGAATGGGAGCTGGTTGCCCAATATTAGCAGTAACAGACAATAAGAGAACTTTCCGTCAATTAGGACTTGTATGGAATGTATATCCTGTTTATGTAGATAGAAAAGAAAATACAGACAAAACAGTTGAAGCAGGAATTGAAAAATTAAAAGCTAAAGGAATATTAGAAAACGGAGATAAAGTTATTTTAGCTGGAGGACATGATTTTGTAGAAGGTGTTCAAGAAAGCAAAATGATTGGTGGATATGCTGTTATCTAATTGTATAAAATAATAAACAAAAAGCACTTCATATATTGTGAAGTGCTTTTTGATATCATATAATTAGTAACCATAAATTGATTCAAATAATTTTCGTTGAAATTCTTCGTCTGTTAAAAAAGTATTGGTATTATTTTCAATACTATTAACAAAAACGAAATCATAAGGATAGTTATTTTCAATTTCTTCTGTTTTATTAGTATTCGAAGGAATAAACTTTATATATTCAATAAAAGTAAAAAGTATCATAATGCAAGTTAAAAGAAGAAAAATTAGAAAAATAAGTACTTTTTGATAAGATTTTAAATTATCAATTTTATTAGACACGTAGTTTTCAGCTGTTTTTATATGACTGTCATAAAATTTTGAATAAAACGTATTTTGATTTTCGTAGCTTTTTTTTCTTTTATAATTTTCATAACTATATGGGTTATATTGGTTATAAGAATTTTCTTTGTAAAAATTCTCATATTGCTGTTTAATATTTTCACTTGTATTATATGAATTATAATTCGTTTCTAATGAATTTTCAGCTTCATTAAGAGATAAATCATATTCATTTCTAGCTTCTACATTAGATAGTACATCATAAGCTGCATTTATTTCCATAGAGCGAAGTTCTGCTTCTTTTTTGTCACCTTCAAAAATATCTGGATGATATTTTTTAATCAAAGCCTTATAAGATTGACGTATTTCTTTTTGAGTAGCGTCTCTTTTTACATTTAAGATTTCATAATAATTCATAAAAACTCCAATATTATAATAGTATTACTATTTATATTATACTTTATTTTTATCCTTAAAACAAGAAAAAATAGAAACAAGAACCTATAAAATATAAGAAAAATCTAAAAAAGTAAAAAAGAGGAAAAAAACTACAAGATAAATACTTGATTTTTAGGCTAATGGTATGTATAATAATATTTGTAAATACTAAATTTATTTCAAATAAATTCATATTATTTTTTTATCTGTTTTTTTTATTTCAAATAGAAAAAAAGCAATAAATTACGGGGGTTAGATATACAATTAAAGTGCGGGAAACTGCACTTTTTTTGTTTATCTAATTTTTTTATTTCATTTCTGTTCTAGAAGCATTGCTAAGTAAATTTATATTTGAATTTTAATAGTATTTACAAGAGGTTTTGTAATAAAAAGGCATTTCAGAATTGAAATGCCTTTTAAAATGCTTAAAATATATCTGATTATACACATAAATCATTCATAGAATAAAATCCATTATCTTTATGTACTATAAATTCCGCAGCTTTTATAGCACCGTCAGCAAAAACACTACGAGAAGTAACATTATGAGTTATTTCTAAAGATTCATTGTTTCCAAAGAATATAACACTATGTTTTCCTGCTTCTGTACCACCACGCAAAGAATGTATACCGATTTCGTTTTTAGAACGTTTTTCTCTTTTTGAGTGTCTATTGTATTCATAATTAAAAGTGTTATTGCAAGCTTCATTTATACTGTTAGCCAATATAAGTGCTGTACCACTAGGACTATCTATTTTTCTATTGTGATGTGTTTCTACTATTTCAATATCTGAGTCTGGTAATTTTTGAGCTAAAGAGGCTACTATTTTTGCCATTAGATTTATTTCATAAGACATATTAGAAGACTGAAAGATTGGTAAAGTTTTAGAATATTCATGTATTTTTTGCTCTTCTTTTTCAGTAAAGCCAGTAGTTGCTATTACAATTGGAATATGATTATTTTTTGCAAATTCAAGAATAGGAAAAGTAGCAACTGGAATAGAAAAATCGATAATTACATCTGGAATTAAATCTATAGCTGAAACTTCTGTAAATACAGGAAAAGAATTATCACCAGTATCTATTTTGTCAACGCCACAAAGAACTTCTATATCTTGAGTTTCTTTTATTCTTTTTGAAACTTCTTGCCCCATTTTTCCATTGCAACCATTAATTAAAACTTTTATCATAATAAATCTCCTTTTAAAATATTTATAATTTTATTTTGAATTTGTTTTGTTTTCTGTATTAGCAGAGTTTAATAGTTTAATATTTCTTTTGACTTTTAGAAATCTAAAGAATTCTTTAGTGGCACAATACTTATCTACAAAAGTTACAATATAGCTTTCTGCAAAACGAGGAAGAGAAATTGTTAATGGCCACATATGTTTTACAATAATATCTTTTTCTAAATCGTTTAATTCAAAAATATCTAAAGCGTTTTCTAAAGCAATTCTAGGATGTCTAAATAAATGAAACCTTTTTTGCCCTTCAACATGTTTGTTTCTCCAATTGTAAAAATAAAAATCATGTAGCATAGCACCACGTGCAGCTGATATATAATCTAATTTTAATTTTTTACAAATTAAAAATGTATAAAAAGCTACTTCTTTGCAGTGAGAATATCTAGATGAATTTATATGTTGAATATGATCTTTTAGAGCTGCAACATTTGAATTTTCAGAAATATCTTTTATTATTTCATTAAATTCTAGAAGAGTTTCACGAGATATTAAATTTTTATTTTCATCTAACTCTATTAAATTATTAGTTAATTCAAAGGAATTTATATCAAAATTTTTAAGTTTTTTGTAAAACCTTTTTGAAGTTTTTACTGAAATATTAGAATTTTTTATGTTCATTATTTAAACTCCTATATCTTTAGTTTACTTATATTTTGTATATATTATATCATAATTACTTTAATAATCCAAAGGAGATTAATTCCTTTTTCAAAATTTCTTTGCCATTATTACTTAGAGGTACAAGTGGTAATCTAGGTTTTCCTCCACCAAAGCCTAATAAATTACAAGCTTCTTTAACAGGAATAGGATTTACTTCACAGAATAATGCTTTAATAAGAGGAATTGCATCTAGTTGTAATTTTGCTGCTTCTTTTACATTTCCTTTAAAAAAGTTTTCTGTAATACTGTGAGTATATTTTGGTGCAATGTTTGAAAGTACAGATATTACTCCAATTCCACCAACAGAAAGAATAGGAGTAATTTGATCATCGTTACCAGAATAAATATTTAAGTTTTCTTGGCATAAATTTGCTATTTCAGCAATTTGTGATAAATTTCCACTAGCTTCTTTTATTGCAACAATATTTGAAATTTTTGATAGTTCTAAGCAGGTAGCTGGAGTAATATTAACACCAGTTCTACTAGGAACACTGTATAAAATAATAGGTAAACTTGTTTCTTTGGCAATTGCTGTGTAGTGAGCAATTAAGCCTGCTTGTGTAGTTTTGTTGTAATAAGGGGTAACAATTAAAGCTGCATCTGCACCAACACTTTCTGCATATTTTGTCATTTCAATTACATTTTTTGTACAGTTTCCACCAGTACCAGCTATTACAGGTACACGTTTATTTACAGTATCTATTGCAAATTTAATGGTTTCTTTTCTTTCGTCTAGAGTCATTGTAGAAGATTCTCCAGTTGTACCACAAACGATTATGGCATCAACATTTTCAGATATTTGATATTCGATTAGTTTTTTAAAACTATCAAAATCTACCTTGTCCTCCTCTGTAAATGGAGTAATAATAGCTGTTCCACAGCCTTCAAAAATAATTTTTTTCATAAATAATCTCCTTTATTTAAATAAGGATTAAATAAAAATATAATCATATTTTTTATATATAGTTATTATATGCTAAAATTTGTAAAAAACAAAGTACTTTATATAAATTAATTTTATATTTTACATAGTAAATTCACAAACTAATCACAATTAAAAGGTTGAAATTCCTATTTGTAAATGATATAATGACCAAGAAATTATGGAAAAAAGGAAGGAAAATATGGAGTTTTTTAAGACACTTTGGAAGAACAAAAAATTAGCAATGGAACTTGGAAAAAATGATTTTAGAAATAGATTCGCAAATACAAGTTTAGGAACAATTTGGGGATTTGCGCAACCTTTTGTATTTATGATTACTTATGTAATTGTTTTTCAATATATATTAAAAACAGGAAGCTCTGGAGAATATCCTTATGTTGTTTGGTTTTTACCAGGAATGGCAATGTGGATGTTCTGTAATGATGCTATTATTAATGCAAGCAATTCAATTAGATGTTATAGCTATCTGGTTAAAAAAGTTGTGTTTCCAGTAGATATAATACCAATTATATCGCTTACATCTTCTAGTTTTATAGGTTTGTTTTTAATTTTAATAGCAATACTTGCTGCATCAATATTTGGATACTTTCCAAATCTTTTAAATGTTATATATATTATAATTTGTGCATATGCCTTTATCATTGCTTTTACGAGATTTACTTCTGCTTTAACTACTCTTGTGCCTGATTTTGCACAATTATTAACAATATTAATGCAATTATTTATGTGGTTTTCTCCAATTGTTTGGAATTTAAGTATGATACAGGGAAAATTATGCGTATTATTTAAAGCTTTTCCATTTACATATTTAATAGAAGGTTTTAGACAAGCTTTTATACCTTCTTCAACAATAATAACAGAACATCATGGCCTATATACTATAGTTTTTTGGTGTGTTACAATTTTCATTTTTATATGGGGAAATATAATATTTAAAAAGAGTAAGAAAGATTTTGCAGATGTATTGTAAATATAAGGAAAATCAAAAAAGAGGAAAATTATGGACAAAATAGATATTCTACTTGCCACCTATAATGGTCAAGAATTTTTAATAGAACAGCTAAACAGTATATTGAATCAGAGCTATAAAGACTTTAATTTAATTGTTTCTGATGATAATTCTAATGATGAAACCTACAAAATCTTAAAAGAATATGAAAAAAAAGATGATAGAATTAAAATTTTCAAACAAGAAAAAAATTTAGGATTAATACAAAATTTTGAGTTTTTATTAAAGAAAGTAACAAGTAAATATTTTATGTTTTCAGACCAAGATGATATTTGGAAAGAAAATAAAATTGAAAGTTCTATTAATAAATTAAAAGAAGAACAAGCAGATTTAGTTTATACAGATTTAGAAATAGTAGATGAAAATTTAGAAGTAATTTATCCTTCTTATTGGAAATATAAAAACATATATAAAAAGGTTAAAAAATACAATAATTTTGAAGCTTTGTATTTAAACAATTTTGTAACAGGTTGTACAATACTTGCAAAAAGTGAGTATATTAAAGATATTTTACCATTACCCAAAACAAGTAAATTTGTGTTACACGATTATTGGACAGCTTTAATAATTTCTTCAAAAGGAAAAATTGCATATGTAGAGGAAGCCACTATTAAGTATAGACAACATAAAAATAATAGAGTTGGTTCTAGCAGAAAATCAGATAAAATAGAAAATTTTGAAGATTTAAGAAATTTATTTATTAGAGTTAAAATAGAACATTTTCAAATTTTTAATGATAATATATCAAAAATAGAAAATAAAGATATTTCAAAATATACAAAAGAGGCTTTAGAGTATTTTAAGACTTTAGAAATAGTAAAAAATATATATTTAAAAAAATGGCGTTTATTTTTTAAACTGTACAAGTATGAAGATTTTAGCTATAAAATACAAAATTTTATAATTTTAAATTTACCTATAATTGGCAAATTTGCTTTTAAGTTGAAAAAGAAAATTTCAAAAAGATAGAAAGGATAAAAATGAGCGAAACAGTCGTAAAAATAACTAATTTAGTAAAAGAATATAAGATGTATGCAAGAAAAAAAGACAGATTATTAGAAACAGTTTTTCCTTGGGTTCAAAGACATGGAACTTTTAGAGCTATGAACAATCTAAACTTAGAAATACATAAAGGAGAAGTCTTAGGAATCTTAGGTAAAAATGGTGCTGGTAAATCTACTTTATTAAAAATGATTACAGGTGTTGTAGTACCAACTTCTGGAAAAATAGAAGTAAATGGAAAGGTAAGTTCTTTGTTAGAATTAGGAACAGCTTTTAATCCAGATTTAACAGGCTATGAAAATATATATCAACATGGTGCTGTTATGGGACTTACACATGAACAAATAAAAGAAAAAGAACAAGAAATTATTGATTTTGCAGACATTGGAGATCATTTAAATCAGCCAGTAAAAACTTATTCTTCTGGTATGTTTGCCCGTTTAGCATTTGCTTGTGCTATTAATGTTGATCCAGAATTATTAATTGTAGATGAAGTTTTATCTGTTGGAGATATGGCTTTCCAATTAAAATGCTTTAAAAAATTTGAACAATTTAAAGAGGCTGGAAAAACAATTATATTTGTAACACATAGTGTTGCTGATGTATTAAAAAACTGTACAAGAGCTATTATTATAGATGCTGGTCAAAAAATTTATGATGGAGATGTAAAAACAGGAGTAGAAAAATATAAAAAGATTATTGTAGGATTAAATCCAGATGATGTAGATACTGGAGAAGAAGAAAACACTGAAGAAATAACTTTTAATAATGATAATGAAGATTGGAAAAGTAAATTTGTACAAAATCCAAATATTACAGATTATGGTGATAGAAGAGCAGAAGTAATCGACTATGGAATGTTTGATTTACAAGGTAGACCAATAAATACCTTTGATAATGGTGAAACTGTTATATTAAAATCTAAAATTAAGTTTAATCAAGATGTATCAGATCCTATTTTTACAGTAACATTAAAAGATTTTCACGGCAATGATATAGCTGGAACAAATACAGAAATTGAAAAGGTACTTACTGGTTCTTATAAAAAAGGAGATACAGTAATTTGTGAATTTAAGCAAAAGATACCAGTAGCTGCTGGAAAATATACTTTATCTTTTAGTTGTACAAAGTATAATTTAAATGGAGAATTAGAAGTTTTAAATAGAAAATATGATGCTTTATTAATTGAAGTAATAACTACTAAAAATACTGTGGGAATTATTAGATTAGATTCTAGTATTAAAGTTCATAAAATGTAGAACTTTTAAATTATAAGAATTACGCATTGGAGGGCAAAAATGAGATTGAATTTGGATTTTCACTCTGAAGAAGATATAGAAGAAATAACTACAGAAGAAAAAATGCAGTTTGAAAAATATTTTTCAAACTTTAGTAAAGAACCAGAAATAACGGAAAATATTAGCTTAGCAGATTATAAAATTTTAACTAATCTTAGAAAAAATATTGTTAGCTGGTATGAATTTAAAGAAAATGCAAGTATATTAGAGTTAAATCCAAATTTTGGTGAAATTACAGGATTTTTATGTGATGTAGCAGAAGAAGTAGTGGCTATTTCAAACAGTAAAACTAAAGGAGATGCTATTTCAAATAGGCTTTTAAATAAAAAAAATTTAGAGGTAATAGTAGGAAAGTTAGAAAATATAAAAATTGAAAAAAATTTTGATTATATAATAATTATAGGTGAAGAAAATAAAAATAGATTTTTAGAAAAACTAAAATTTGCTAAAGATAAATTAAAACCAGACGGAAAAATTTTAGCCTCTTTTGACAATAGATTTGGTATGAAATATTGGACTGGTATAAAAGAGGATTTTGAAGAGGACTATGCTTCAATACTAGGAAAAACAGAAAAAATGAGTTTGAACTATGTAAAAAGTCTTTTAAATGCTTTAGATTTAAAATCTAAAGTTTATTATCCGTTGCCAGATTACAAAATTACAAATGTTATTTTTTCTGATAAATACCTGCCAAATACTGAAAGTATGATGTCTAGAAATTTAATATATTTTGGAGAAGAGGAATATTGTGATTTTAGTCAAAGACAAGCTTATATAGAGCTTTTAAATGAAAATCCAGAATACTTTAAAATGTTTGCAAATTCTTATTTTTTAGAAATTGGCAGAGAAGGAATTGAAAATGAAGTTAAATATGTAAATTTTGAAATATATAGAAAAAATGAGTACAATATAAAAACAATAATAAAAGAAAAATTTGTATATAAAAGAGCAAATGAAGAAGCATCACAGAAGCATATTAATGAAATAAATAAGAATATAGAAATTTTGAAAAATAAGCAAATAAAAACTTTAGATAGTTTTGACGGAAAACAGATAGTAAGTAGATTTGCTAAGGATGCAATTTCATTAGATAAATATATAGTAGAGATTTGTAAAAAACAAGGAAAAGAAGAGGCTATTAGCTTATTAAAAAGATTTATTAAAGAAATTTTAAATAAATTTGAAGTAATTTCTAAGCCTGAAACTACAGTTTTTGATAAATATAAAATAGCAATGAATTTTGATGATTTAAACTTTATAAAAGATGGACTAATAGACTTATGTACACAAAATTGTTTCTTTATAGATAATGAAATGTATATATATGATCAAGAATGGTATGAAGAAAATGTACCTATAGAATTTATTTTATATAGAAATATTTTCTACAATAATGATTTAGCAAAATATATATCTAAGGAAGAACTATTTGAAGAGTTTGGACTAACAAAATATGTAAAGACTTTTGAAGATTTAGACAATGCAATACAAAACTCATTAAGGGATAAATATATGTGGAATTTACATGTTAAATCTGTTAATAGTGTTGGTAGAAAAAATAGAGAAATTATAGAAAAAAGACAGGAAATAGAAAGTTTAAAAAATAGAATTTTAGAAGAAGTTACTCGTAGTAATGAATTACTTCAAAATACAAAAGAACTAAATAATAAAATTGAGGAATATAAAAAAGAAAATAAAAAGCTACAAAAAGAAAAAGAACAATATCATGTTACAGTACAAAATTTAAATCAGCAATTAGTTGTTTCACAAAATCAAGTAAATGATTATACAAAAAAACTACAAATAATAGAAAAATCTATGTCTTGGAAAATTACTAAGCCACTTCGTTATATTTCTTGGGTTTTAAACTTTAAAAACAAAATGAAATTAGTAGATAGATTAATGCCACCAGGAAGTAATATGCGTGATAGACATGAAAAGAAAAGAAATAAAAAAATATTAGCAAAAGTTGCTAAGACTTTTTATCCATATACAGATAAGGAAACAGCTAAAAGATGGGCTCTGTTAGTAGAAAAAGTAAATGATGAGCCAAAGAACCGTATTAGCAATACAGATTACGATATATGGATGAATTTAAATGATCCTACTGAAGAAGATTTCGAGTATCAAAAAAATTACCATTTTGCTTATGAACCAAAGATAAGCATAGTAACTCCTTTGTATAATACACCAGTAGATTTCTTTAGAGATTTATTATTTTTTATGCACGAACAAACTTATTCAAACTGGGAGCTTTGCTTAGCAGATGGAAGTCCAAAACCATTAATTGAAATACAAAAAATGATAGAAAAAGAGCCTAGAATAAAATATCGTTTCTTGGGAGAAAACAAAGGAATTTCTGAAAATACAAATGAAGCAATAAAGCTAGCTACAGGAGATTACATAGGTCTTTTGGATCACGATGACTATTTATCTAAAGATTGTCTATTTGAAGTAGTAAAAGCTATAAATGAAAATAGAAATTTAGAGTTTATTTATACAGATGAAGATAAGGCTTCTGGTGTAGGTGAAGAAAGATATGACGCTTATTTTAAACCAGATTTTGCAATAGATACTTTAAGAAGCCAAAATTATATTTGTCATTTTAGTGTGTTTAAGAAAAATGTAATGGATAAATTAAAAGGCTTTAGAAAAGCTTTTGATGGTGCACAAGATTATGATATATTTTTAAGAATGTCTGAGATTGTAAAAGAGAAAAATATAAAACACATTCCAAAAATTTTATACCATTGGAGAATACATAAAGCTTCAACTGCTATGCAGGGAAGTGCTAAACCATGGGCTTTTGATGCAGGAAAAAAGGCTTTAGAAGATCACCTAAAAAGAGTTAATTTAAAAGGAATTGTAAAAAACGGATTAGCTTTAGGAACTTATGAAATTGAATATGAAGTAGAGGGAAATCCAAAAGTAAGTATATTAATTCCAAATAAAGATGGTGTGGGGGTTTTAAAAGTTTGTATAGATTCAATTTTAGAAAAAACTACATACCAAAACTTTGAAATAGTAATTATAGAAAATAATAGTGAAGAAAAAGAAACTTTTGAATATTATGAAGAATTACAAAAAAATGAAAAGATAAAAGTTATTTACTACAAAGACAAGGGCTTTAATTATTCTAGAATTATAAATTTTGGAGTAAGAAATTGTAATGGAGATTTTGTAATACAATTAAACAATGATACAGAATTAATTACTGAAAACTGGCTTGAACTAATGCTAGGTTTTTGCCAAAGAAAAGATGTAGGAGCAGTTGGTGTAAAGCTTTATTATCCAGATGAAACTGTACAACATGCGGGAGTACTTCTTGGACTTGGTGGAATTGCAGGTCATTTCTTTAAATTTATTGAAAGAGACGATTTTGGATATTTTTCAAAAGCTGTAATGATTCAAAATATGACAGCTGTAACAGCAGCTTGTATAATGACAAGAAGAGAAATTTATGAAGAAGTAGGATATATGAATGAGGAACTAGCAGTAGCTTTTAATGATATAGATTTTTGCTTGAAAATTAGAAAAGCAGGTTACTTAATTGTATACAATCCTTATATAGAATTTTTACATTATGAGTCAAAAACAAGAGGCGAAGAAAATACAGAAGAAAAGGTAAAACGTTTTAACAGAGAAATTGATACCTTTAAAAAATATTGGCAAAAAGAATTAGATGCCGGAGATCCATATTATAATATCAATTTAAGATTAGATAATGATAGATGTGCAATAAAAACAGAAAAAGTAAATAATTAATATAGTAAATAGAAAGGCTGAATTAATATAAAATGAACAAAATAAGAAATATAATAAATCAAGTAAAGTTCTATTTCAAGAAATATGGCTTCTTAGCAACTGTAAAAAAATGTATTAAAAAAATTATAACAAAAGATCCATTAAGAGATAGAGAAAGAGAAAACTATAAGGAATGGATAAGACAAAATGAACCAAATGAAGAAGAACTAGAAAAGCAAAGAAATACTAAATTTAAGCTAGAGCCTAAAATAAGTATTGTAGTACCTATGTACAATACGAAAGAAGAGTTTTTTAAAGATTTAGTAAATTGCTTAAAAAATCAAACGTATTCTAATTGGGAATTATGTTTAGCAGATGGAAGTCCGAAGACTAATGAAGATTTAAAAAAATATTATGAAGATGATGAAAGAATAAAATATAAATTACTTGAAAAAAATGAAGGTATTTCAGGTAATACAAATGAGGCATTAAAAATGGTTACAGGAGATTATATAGGGCTTTTAGACCATGATGATGCGCTTCCAATATTTGCTTTATATGAAATTGTAAAATGTATAAATGAAAATCCAGAGGTGGAGTTTATTTATACAGATGAAGATAAAATAGAAAATACTTTAGAAAATAGATGTGATCCTCATTTTAAGCCAGATTTTGCACCAGATACTTTAGCTGCAAATAATTATATTACACATTTTGTAGTAATGAAAAAAGAGCTTATGATTGATAAAATAGGTGGTTTTAGAGAAGAATACAATGGAGCTCAAGATTTTGATTTAGTTTTAAGAGCAAGTGAACTTACTAAAAATATTGTACATATTTCTAAAGTTTTGTACCATTGGAGAGTACACAATGAATCTACTGCAAAGGTTGCAGATGCTAAGCCTTATGCATATGAAGCTGGAAAAAAAGCTGCAGGAGATCATATTATGCGTATGGGGAGAAAAGGAACTGCAGAATTTGGAAATGATATTCCTGGAGTATATGAAATTGAATATGAGGTAGAAGGAAATCCAAAGGTAAATATCTTAATACCAAATAAAGATGGAATTAAATTTTTGAAAAGATGTGTAAATTCTATTTTAGAAAAAACTACTTATAATAATTATGAGATTGATATAATAGAAAATAATAGCGAAGAAGAAGAGACTTTTAAATATTATGAAGAATTAAAGAAAAATAGTAAAATAAGAATTTTAAATTATCCAGAAAAAGGCTTTAATTATTCTAAAATTGTAAATTTTGGTGTAAAAAATGTAGATGGTGAATTTGTATTGCAATTAAATAATGATACAGAATTAATTACTAAAAATTGGCTTGAAAAATTTATTGGTTATGCACAAAGAAAAGATGTTGGTGCTGTTGGAGCAAGACTATACTTTGGAGATAAAACTATACAACATGCTGGAATTGCATATGGTATTTGTGGACTAGCTGCAAATTTAATGCCAGGAGTTCCTTATGGAAGTCATGGATATTTTGGTAGAGAATGTTTAACTCAAAATTTAAGTGCTGTAACAGGAGCTTGCCTTTTTGCTAGAAGAGAAATATATGAAGAAGTGGGCTTTATGGAGGAAGAGCTTTTTAAAGTTGCATTTAATGATGTTGATTTTTGTCTAAAAATAAGAGAAAAGGGATATTTAATTGTATATAATCCATATATAGAGCTAATGCATTATGAGTCTAAAACAAGAGGTTATGAAAATACTCCAGAAAAACAAGAAAGATTTGATAGAGAATGTAATAATTTTAAAACTAAATGGAAAGAGCTTTTAAGTAAACCAGATCCATATTTTAATATTAATTTCTCAAGAGAAACAGCTTTGTATAATATTAGAACAGACAAAGTAGAATATTAATTTAAATATAATAACATTAAATAGAGGAATAGAATGAAAAAGATTGTTGATATTGTAGAGGAATTTTTCTTAAAGATTTTTGAAAAAATAGGTTTGAAGAAATTTGTAAAATGGTATAGAGAACATAAAGAGGGAATGAGATATTTAGTATTTGGTGCTTTAGCGACTTTTGTTAATATTTTGGCATATTCTGTATGTTTCTATATCATACATATAGAAAATGGAATAAGCAATATTATTGCTTGGGTAATAGCTGCTATATTTGCATATATAACAAATAAATTTTGTGTATTCGATTCTAAAGTTGATACAAAAAAAGCGTTATTGTATGAAATTGCATCTTTCTTTGGTTGCAGACTTTTAACTTTAGCAATAGATGAAGCAATAATGATTATTACAGTAGATAAATTTGCTTGGAATGCTTTTCTTATGAAAGTTGTAGCAAATATTATTGTTATAATTTTAAACTTTGTATTTAGCAAATTAATTATATTTAAAAAAGATAAAAGTAATAAAAAATAGAAATAAAATAGAAGATTGGAAAAAATATGAAAGTTGCTACTATTTTAATTAATTATAATGATGAAGAAAATACTCTAAATTTAGTGAAGAAATTAAAAGAATTTAAAGAAATTTCAAAAATAGTTGTGGTAGATAATTGCTCTCCAAATAAAGAAAGTTTTGAAAAAATTAAAGGAATGGAAAGTGAAAAACTCTATGTAATTAGAGCAGATAAGAATGGAGGCTACAACTATGGAATAAATTTTGGAGTGCATTTTTTAGAAAATAAAAATGAACAGTTTGATATACTTATGTGTTCTAATACAGATATTGAAATTTCAGAAGAAGCAGTAAAAGAATGTATAGAAAAACTAATTGAAAATAAAAATACTGGAATAGTAGCACCAAGAATGTTAGATAAAGAAGGAAAAAATATTAGAAGAAGTAGTTGGAGACTAAGAACTTTTTGGAGAGATATTGTACATTCAACAAGAATCTTAGAACTTATATTTTACGCTAAATTAAGAAGTGGGGAATATTCAGAAGAAGATTATAAAAAAGATACTTTAGAAGTTGAAGCTATCTCTGGAGCTTGCTTTTTTATAAAATACGAGGTTTTAAAGAAAATTAATTATTTAGATGAAAATGTTTTTCTATTTTATGAAGAAGATATTTTAGGGCATAAATTAAAAGATATAGGCTATAAAACTTATAGCTTAAATAATATCAATTTTACTCATTTTGAAAGTCAGTCAATTGGAAAAACAATAAATTACTATAAAAAAATGAAACAATTATTTAAAAGTAAGATGTATTATCAAAAAAATTATAATAAAATAAATAAATTTCAAAGCTTTTGTTTTTATATACTTTGGATATTTAGAAATATAGAGTTATGCTTTGAAATTCCAATAAGAAAAATTCTAAAAAAGTAGTATTATTTATAAAAAGGGGATAAATATGCTTAAGGTATATGGTATTTATGTGATAATTAATATAGTAGTTTATTTTTTCCAAGTTGGAGTGTTTAGATACTTATTTGGTTATTATGATGATTATTCAATTTATGCACAAGAAAGATATACAGGAATAGATTTTTCAAGAGAAGAAAATATATTAGGTACGCCTTTTGATGCAACTGATTTTTCTAGTTTTACAATATTAGTTAGCTGAATTATATGTAGTATTTTTATAATTTTAAAGCTAAAGAAAAAATTAAGCAAATTAGATACTACATCTTCAAAAATTCTAAATATATTATTAGCAATTTTATTAATTGTAATTATGTTAAAACAAGGAAGGTTTTTAATAGGAATATTTATGCATTTTTAATTAAATGTAACAAACATTTAAAGTACAAGGATCTTTCTTAGCAAGTATTCTTATGTGAGCTTAAATTTTGAAAAAGTAAAAAAGTCTGAAAAAGACTTTTTCTTTTTTTATATTCTTAGGAAAGTCATCCACAATAGTGGTGAGTTTCCTTAAAAGATAGTTATGGAAGAATTAGATTTTCTTATGTGGCTTTGCTACTTAGAAAATTTTATTTTTGTTTTTTCTGAGCTATAATTTTTAAGAATATATTGTAAAAATTTGACTTTTATGATATAACAGTCTAAAAAGTTCTAGGTGGAGGAAAATTTGAAAACTAATATAAAAAACTATAATTTAGACATACTAAAAGAAGAAATAAAAAAAATTGGAGAAAAACCATTTAGAGCAGAGCAAATTTTTAAATGGATTTATCAAGAAAAAGTAGATAGCTTTGATAAAATGACTAATCTATCTTTAGAGCTAAGAAAGAAATTAGATGAAAATTTCACTTTAGGAATATTTAAAATAGAAAAAAAGTTAGAATCTATAGATGGTACAAAAAAATATTTATTTGATGTACAAGATGAAAAAGGAAATCTAATAGAAAGTGTACTTATGAAATATCATCATGGTTATACAATTTGTGTATCTTCTCAAATAGGTTGTAAAATGGGATGCAAGTTTTGTGCATCTACAGGAATACCTTTTGAAAGAAATTTATTGGCTGGTGAAATAGTTGAGCAAATATTAGCAATAGAAAGAGATACAGGTATTACAATATCAAATATTGTTTTTATGGGAATAGGAGAACCATTAGATAATTTTGATAATGTAATGAATGCAATAGAAATAATAAATAATCAAAAAGGTTTAAATATAGGAGCAAGACATATTAGTATATCTACAAGTGGTATAGTTCCAAAAATATATGAATTGGCGGATAGAGAAGAAAAAATTCAATGCACATTATCTATTTCTTTGCACAGTAGTAACAATAAAAAGCGTAGCGAAATGATGCCTATAAATAATGCATATCCAATAGAAGAATTAATGAAAGCTTGTAGATATTTTATCAAAAAAACTAATAAACGAATTTCTTTTGAATATGCTCTAGCTAAGGATAACAACGATAATTTAGAAGATGCAAAGGAATTAGTTAAATTGCTAGATGGAATGCTTGCACATGTGAATTTAATTCCTATAAATCCAATAGAAAAGGGAAAATATACAAAAAGTACAAATGAGAATATAATAAAATTTAGAGATTATTTAAATGAGCACGGTATTGTTGCTACCATAAGAAGAGAACTAGGTTCTGATATAGATGCAGCTTGTGGACAACTAAGACGCAAGAATTTAAAAAATAAATAGAAATACCAAAGCTATAATTTGAAAAAATTAATAAAAATAAATTTAATTGAAGGAAAGCGAAAACTAGAAAGTTAGTTGAGGTGAGAATTTTGAGAATTTTAGCAAAATCTGATATTGGTAAAGCCAGAGATATGAATCAGGATAGCTTTTATGTATCAGATGCAAATGATGGAATAAAATTATTTATATTAGCAGATGGAATGGGTGGCTATAAAGGTGGAGAAATAGCTAGTCGTTTAGCTGTTGATTGCACAAGAAAATATATATGTAATAATTTTCCAAATATATTAAAAGAAAAAGAAGAAATAATGAAATTAATTAGAAGTAGTATAGAATATGCTAATTTAAGAGTCTTTGAAAAATCTCAAGAAGATGAAGAATTAAAAGATATGGGGACTACTTTAGACGTTTGTATCATATATAATAATAAAGTGTTTATTGGACATGTAGGAGACAGTAGAGTATATAGAATTAGAAAGAATATTATTAGAAAGCTGACAACAGATCATAGTTATGTTGAAAAATTAGTTAGAGAAGGTAGTATTACAAAAGAAGAAGCATACCATCACCCTAAAAAAAATATGCTTATGAAGGCTTTGGGATGTAATTCTTTAGTAGAGCCAGATGTAATGTATAAAGGCTTTTTAAAAGACGACATATTGCTTATGTGTTCAGATGGTTTAACTAATATGATTACTGAAAGTGAAATATATGATATTTTACTAAATAATCCAGAAGAACCACAAAATAAGCTAATAGATAGAGCAAATGAACTAGGCGGATATGATAATATCACAACAATAATCGTAGATAATATTTAAGTAGGGTTAAGGAGATAAAATTATGAATCTTATAGGAAAAATGTTGGATAATCGTTATGAAATTTTAGAAAAAATTGGAAATGGCGGTATGGCAACAGTATATAAAGCAAAATGCCATGTATTAAATCGCTATGTGGCAATAAAAATCTTGAGAGATGAATTTACAACAGATAGTGAATTTATAAAAAGGTTTAATACAGAAGCGCAATCAGCGGCAAGTTTAACACATCCTAATATAGTATCAATTTATGATGTAGGTAATGAAGATAATTTATATTATATTGTAATGGAATTAATACAAGGAAAAACTTTAAAAGAGATAATAAATGAAGATGGTGTACTTTCTTGGAAATGGTCTGTTAATATCGCAATTCAAATAGCTTCAGCACTAGAAACAGCACATAAACACAATATAATACATAGAGATATAAAACCTCACAATATAATAATTACAGAAGATGGAATGGCAAAGGTAACAGATTTTGGTATAGCAAAAGCTGTTTCTAATTCTACAATAACAGCTTTTGGAACAACAATAGGATCTGTACATTATTTTTCACCAGAGCATGCAAGAGGTGGATATACAGATGCAAAATCTGATTTATATTCACTAGGAATTGTAATGTATGAAATGCTTACTGGAAAAGTACCTTTTGATGCAGATACACCTGTTTCTGTAGCTTTAAAACAGGTACAGGAAGAGCCAATAGAACCAATTAAATTAAATGAAAATATACCTGTTAGTGTAAATAGAATTATTTTAAAAGCTATGCAAAAAGAACCAAGTTTCCGTTATCAGAATGCAACAGAGATGTTAAAAGACTTAAGATTGGCCTTAAAAAAACCTAATGATGATTTTGTTGTATTAGCATCTAAAAATGATGATTCTCCAACACAGAAAGTTCCTACTATTTATGAACTAGAAATGGAAAAAAATAATGATAAAAATGCTCCAAAAATTGGAGAAGAAACTCATAAAGATAGTAAAATAGCTAAAATTAGAGCTTTCTTTAAAAATCATCCAGTTTTAAAAGTCTTTACAATAATACTTATTTGTATATTATTATTTGTGATAGTAATGTTTGCAACAATAAACATTTTAAATAGTACAAGACCTGCTGAAGCTCAAATACCAGATTTAGTATGGCAAGATGAGGAAACAAGACTTACAAAAGAGGCAGCAGAGACTATTCTTAAAGAAGCAGGCTTTACAAATTATGAGTTCCAAGAAGAATATAGTGAAGAGGTAGAAGCTGGATATGTAATTAGTCAAGATCCAGTATATCAAGATAATTATAATATAAATTTAGATCAAAAAATAACAATTCTTGTAAGTAAAGGTCAAAAAATGATAACTCTTCCAACTAAACTTGTTGGAAAAAATATAGATGAAGTAAAGGAAATTTTAGATAATTTAGAAGCACAATATGAAGTTCAAGAAGTAAATGATGAAGAAGTAGCTGCAGGAGTACTTCTTTCAATGGATCCAGAAGAAGGAGAAGAAATTGCAGCAACTACAGTAATTAAGCTTACTGTAAGTAAAGGGAGTGCTTATAGAGATATAACAGTAAAAAATGTTGTTGGAAAAACAGAAGAAGAAGCTGTAAATCAATTAAAATCAGATGGATTTACATCTGTAGAAGTTGAATATGAAGAAAATACAAATAAATCAGATGGTGTTGTATTAGAACAAAGTGTAAGTGCTGGAAAAACAATTAAAGAAAATGAAACCATTGTATTAACAGTAAATAAATTACCAAAAGAAGCAACACTTACAATAAAATTAAATCTAAAAGCATTAATGAATTATACAGAGCCTACTGTATCAGGTAGTGAAGATGAAAATACAACAAATACAGAAGCTACTACTAAAACAACTGCAAAAGTAGAAATTAAAGTTGGAACAGATACAATTTATTCAGAAACAGCTAACTTATCTGAAACAAATATAGAAAAGACTTGGTCAACAACAGGTGTTAAAGAAGTTAGAATTATTGTAGATGGAGTAACTAAATTTAATCAAAATGTAGACTTTAACAAAGGTGATACTACAATATCAGTTCCATAGAAATTTATAGAGCAGTAATTAATTTTATTACTGCTCTAAGATATACATAAATTAAATCAAAGGAGATTTTATATGTCAGATGTATCAGTATCAATTTTGTCAGTAGATAAAGAAAACGCTACACATACATTTTACAATATAGAAACTGCAAGACCAGAATATTTTCATATAGATGTAATGGATGGCAAATTCGTAGAAAATGACAATTTAGAATTAATGAAAGATTATGCTACAACAATTTCTCATATTAGCAATATACCTTTAGATGTTCATTTAATGGTAGAAAATGTAGAAGAAATTGCAGATGATTATATTGATTTAGCACCAGATAGAATTACTTTTCATATTGAAGCAATGAAGGAAGAGGAAAGAATTTTAAATTTTATAAAAGATTTAAAAGAAAATGGAATAAAAATAGGAATAGCAATTAGTCCAGAAACGGATATGGAAGTATTAAAACCATTTTTGAATTATATACATATGGTATTAGTTATGACTGTAGTTCCAGGAAAAGGTGGACAGAAAATAATTCCAGAAACTATTGAAAAAATAAAAAAACTAAAACAATATTTGGAGAATAATTCTATTGATATAGATATAGAAGCAGATGGAGGAATTAACGGAGAAACAGCAGAGAGTGTAAGAGATGCTGGAGCGGATATTTTAGTTTCAGGAGTTTATATTGTAGATGCTGAAAATCAAAGAGAAGCAGTAAAAAATATAAGAGGATAAAGTTGTTGTAAATTTAAAAAAATATAAGTAATAAAAAAAGTAGAAAGGGGAAAAAACAATGAACAAACTAAGCAAAATTTTTGTTTTACTAATATCTCTAGTTTTAGTATTTGCAACATATTCTTTTGCTACAGAACCAGAAATTGAACCAAGAGATATAATTGATGAAGAAAGTTTAAATGAAACAGAAAACTATACTAATTCAGAAACCAATAATATGATTGATGATAACTCTTTGTTAGATGATAATACAGAAGGATCTGATTATTATATAGATGATGACCTTTATTCTATTGGTGATACTGAAGATATTACAATGGATGTAAATGGAAATGTCTTTGTTCTTGCAGAAGTAGCAAACTTTAAGAATGTCTATATAGACGGAGATGTTTTTGTTTGTGCAAGAGAAGTTAATTTTGATGGAACAACTGTTAATGGTTCTATTTTTGCAGCTGCACAAAATATAAAATTTAATGGAAATGCTTATGATGCTTATATATTAGCACAAGATGTAGATTTCTTATATTCTTCTAGCATAGGAAGAAATGCAAGAATTGCAGCTGACACAATCTATTTAGAAGGAGAAATTTATTCAAGTGCTTATATTGCAGGAGATAAAATTACAATAGGTGATGAAGCTGTAATAAATGGAAATTTAGCATATACTTCAAGAAATGAAGCTACTATACCATCTACAGCAAGTATTGGAAATGTAAGCTTTACTAAAGAAGTTGAAAATGAAGCAACAGAAGAATTTAATAAAATGTCTATATATATGGAGGCTGTGAGCTTTGTATTAAAAACAGCAATAATAAGTGCATTTTTACTAGTATTTTGTAACAAATTTACTAAAATGCATAAAGAAGAAAATGCAGTTAAAAACATTGCAAAATCAATTGGAAATGGTGCTGTTTCTATAATTATAATACCTTGTTTAATTGTTATGCTTATGATTACAATAGTTGGAGTAGGACTTGGAGCTGTATTACTTGGTATTTTCATTATATTATTATATTTTTCAATGGCAATAGCTTCATTATCAATTCCGGCCAGCATATTTAAAGATAAAGTTGAATCAAAATTAGGTTTATGGATTTTATCTTTAGTAACAGCAGTTATAATATGGGGCTTAGGAAAAATACCAACAATAGGATGGATTATTTCTCTAATAGCTGTATTAATAGGTGTTGGAGTAACTATTCGTAGTATTTTTTACAAGAATAAAAAGCACAAAGAAAATTCAGAGGTAGAAACTTTAAGCAAAGAGGATTCTATAGAAGAAAACGAAAATCCTATAGATGATGAGAAGAAATAAATAATAATAAATTAATTTACTAAAGAAGAAAGTTACTTATAGAGTAAGTAGCTTTCTTTTTAGGTAATGAAATTAAAAATTGTATTGAGGGAAGAATGAAAACTAAAAAAGATGCAAAACAAATTATAAAAATATTAAAAGAATACTATAAAGATGCAACTTGTAGTTTGGACTTTAAAAATCCTTTTGAAATGACAATAGCTGTAATGCTTTCTGCACAATGTACTGATGAGAGAGTTAATAAAACAACACCTGCACTTTTTAAAAAATATGGTACTCCAAAGAAAATGGCAAAAGCAAAGGTAGAAGATTTAGAAGAGTTAATACATGCTTGTGGTTTTTATAAAAATAAGGCAAAAAATATGAAGGCATGTAGTATTGCTCTTGTAGAAAAATGTAATGGAGAGGTTCCAAAAACAATGGAGGAGCTTCAAAAATTACCAGGTATAGGAAGAAAAAGTGCAAATGTAATTATGTTAGAAGCGTTTCATAATCCACAGGGAATTGCTGTAGATACACATGCAAAAAGAATTTCAAATAAAATTGGATTTTCTAGTAAAAAAGAGCCAGAAAAAATAGAACAAGATTTATTAAAAGTAATTCCAAAAGAATATTACTATGATGTAAATCATTTATTTGTTTGGCATGGAAGAGAGGTATGTAATGCGAGATCTCCAAAGTGTGAAATATGTCCAGTAAAAGAGTATTGCAATGAATATTTAAGTAAAAAATTAAAAAAGTAAATGAATATATGGAAGATTGAATTGAAAGATTCAATCTTTTTTATTTTAAGAGAAATTTGAAAAAATTGTGAATTTCTTGACTAAAAATATTATTATATATAAAATTAATTTGTACAAAATTAATTTATGGTTAAAATATATTTGTACAATAAATAAAGAAAGGAGAGTATGATTTTATCATACAAAAAATTAGATGAATAGAATTATTTTAAATGAAACTTCATATTTTGGAGCAAATTCGATAGAAGCTATACCAGGAGAAGTAAAAAAGAGAGGCTTTAAAAAAGCTTTAGTTGTAACTGATAAAGATTTAATTAAGTTCAATGTAACAAAAAAAGTAACCGATATATTAGATAGAGAAGGATTAGCTTATGAAATTTTTTCAGATTTAAAGCCAAATCCAACAGTAAAAAATGTAAAAGATGGAGTTGAAGCTTTCAAAAAAGCCGATGCTGATTATTTAATTGCTATTGGAGGTGGTTCATCAATGGACACTTCTAAAGCAATAGGCATTATTATTAATAATCCTGAGCATAGTGATGTAGTAAGCTTAGAAGGTGCAGTAGATACTAAAAATAAATCAGTTCCAATGATAGCAATTCCTACAACTGCTGGTACTGCAGCAGAAGTTACAATAAATTATGTTATAACAGATGAGGAAAAAGTTCGTAAATTTGTATGTGTAGATCCTCACGATATACCAATAATGGCTGTAATAGATAGTGATATGATGTCTTCAATGCCAAAAGGATTAACAGCAGCAACTGGAATGGATGCTCTAACACATGCTATCGAAGGATATATTACTAAAGCTGCTTGGGAATTAACAGATATGTTCCATTTAAAAGCTATAGAAATGATATCAAAATCTTTAAGAGCTGCAGTAAACAATGAACCAGAAGGAAGAGAAGGTATGGCTTTAGCTCAATATATAGCTGGTATGGGATTTTCTAATGTTGGACTTGGAATAGTTCATTCAATGGCTCATAGCTTAGGTGCTGTATATGATACACCACATGGAGTTGCAAACGCTTTATTATTACCATTTGTAATGGAATATAATGCAGATGCTACTGGAGATAAATATAGAGATATTGCAAAAGCAATGGGAGTTCAAAATACAGAGAGTATGTCTATAGAAGAAGCAAGAGCTGCTGCAATTAATGCAGTTAGACAACTTTCAATTGATGTTGGAATTCCACAAAAAATGACAGAGATAGGAGCAAAAGAAGAAGACTTACAAAAATTAGCAGAAATGTCAATGGTAGATGCTTGTACACCAGGAAATCCAAAAGATCCAACAGTAGAAGATATTAAAGCTATTTATCAAAAAGCAATGTAGATAAATATAAAAAGCTCAATATAAAAATATTGAGCTTTTATTTTTCTTCTAAAATATTTTTGGATTTAAATTATATCTTTACTTTTGTTAAATTTTCGTAAAGTTCAACTAAGATAGAAAGCTCATAAAGAGGACTCTCATCAGTAATTGAAACTATATAAAAATCAATTGCTATATTTGCCAAATCTTCGTCTAAAAGTTGAATACATTTATTTTTTAAATCATTTAAATCACTATATTTAAAATCTTTATTATGTTTTTGAACTTCAAGTACCAGCATTTCTTTTATTTTATTATGTAAAATAAAAATACAATTACCATAATTTTTACTTTTGAGTTCATCTTTTAGACTGGGTATATTAATCTCCATATTCGTCTCCTTCTTTTATCAAATTTGTTGGTGAAGTTGGTGCAATTGGTATGAAAGCTCCTGCTTCATCTTTTGTATAAAATTTGCCATCTTCAAGATCTAAATACCTTTTAGGTAATCTTAGACGTTTCTTTGTACCTATTGTTTCAGGAACAGTAAGAGAATCTGGTAAACGAGAAGAATCTTTTAAAAAATATAGATGCTGAACAGTATTTTTACTATGTGCTGGATAAGTTTGCTTTTTACAAGTTTGCTTTAAAATTTCTGCTTGCTTTTCTGTGACTGGTAAAGCTAATTGTGTAGATAAATAATCTCCTGTAAGAGAAATAAAATCTTTACTGCCATCATATATAGGAACTTTTGAATTACCAGTATATGCTATGTAGAAATCTTTTAACGAATTAAAATTCAAATGTTCAAATATTGGAAAAGTTAAGGAAGCATCTATTCCAAGTAATAATTTATTTGAATTTTGATTTTCTAAAACAATACCTGCATTTTTAAAATTTTCTAGTTGAGTAGATAGTGCTTGTAATAACAAAACTTTAATAGAGTATGAAGAAATCACAGGATTATATAAATATGCAAAAAATCTAATATCTTCTCTAATATCATTTGAACTTTGAGGTAAACTTAAATTAAAAAACTTTTTATAATCAGTACCATATTTTTTTTCAGCTTGATTTACAAGAGGATCATAAGAATAGGTTACAAAGTTTTCATGTCTAGAAAATCCCTTTATATTAGATGTATCAAAATTGTCAATTTGAGCTTCTCTTCTTTTTATAAAGTGAGTAGTAGGATAGTTTAAAAACCCATATTTTATAAGCTCATTTTTTAAAGTTTTATCTGGAATTTTCTCAAAAGAATTATTTCCTTTAAAGAAAATTTCTTCGAATAAATTGAGATCTTTAAGAACAAATACAGCTGTACCATAGTTATCTAAATCCTTAGAATATCTATTAAGCCAAAAACAATTTAAAACAAAAAGATCTTCTAAAGAAAGATTATCTAACAATTGAGGGGATTCTAATAAATTAGCATTTTTAGATGCATAGTTAGGAAGACCTAAAATCCTAAACTGATTTTCTTGTAATTGACTATAACCTTCATAAAAACCAAATTTTTTAGATTGCTCTATAATCTTTAAAATTGAATTTTTTGAATCTTTAGAGAGATCATATATTAAATTTTCCTCATCATATTCTAAATACTCTCGTGGTCCATATAGCACTATTTTAGAATATTTGATAACACGTTCATGAGTTGTTTTATTAGGATAAGCTTTTTTTACATAATCAGTAACTAATTTTAGCCTTTCTTGTGAAGGTATTCTATTATTATTTATAATTTGATATACTATATTATCTCTAAAAAGAGAGCTTTTTATATCTTCTAAATATTCTGGAAAATTATCATTTAGCATGTAGACATATGATTTTAAATGTCCTTCGAAGCTTTGATCTGAAGCATCTAATTTAAAATTTGGATCACGAACTTTTTCTAAATAAATATCAAATTCATTTTTGTGTTTTTGAAAATATCTACAAGATAATAAATCTATAAAATAATCATTTACAAAGCTACTTTCAAAAACTATTTTTGAATACTCTTTGCAATCTTCTATAATAGCTTTTTCAAATTCGTTTGTAGATACTGGATTTGTTCTATTAAATAGGCTTTGTAAATATGGAATAATAGTTTTAAAATTTTTTTTCAATCTACTTATAGATAAATTCTCCTTTGTTGCTAAATATTTTTGTGCTTTAGATAAAGTAGTTTGAAAAGGTGTAGTAGTTGACTTTTTTGATTGATTCAAAATATTCCTCCTGAAAAACATATAATATCTTTTATTTTAGCATAAATTTACATAAAATTCAATATAAAAATTCTTTTTTGAACTTTATATGAAATACTGTTTGTTTTCATTGACTTTGAAGAAACATTTTTATATAATGTTTCTAGCAAAAAAGAATAAAATTATATATTTCAAGGAGGAAATAATGGACTTTATAGAAGAAATAAAACAAAGAGCAAAACAAGATAAAAAAACTATAGTATTACCAGAAGCTTCTGATATAAGAACTTTAGAAGCAGCAAGAACAGCTTTAAAAGAAGACTATGCTAATATAATTCTTTTAGGTAATAAAGAAAACATTTTAAATATGGCAAAAGAAAATGGATTAAATTTAAGTAAAGCTACAATAGTAGATCCAAAGAATTCAGAAAAAACAGAAGAATATGCAAAAGCTTTATATGAACTAAGAAAAAACAAAGGAATGACAGAAGAAAAAGCAAGAGAAACTGTTTTAGACGAAGTTTATTTTGGAATGATGATGGTAAAACAAGGAGAAGCAGATGGTTTAGTTTCAGGAGCAATTCACTCTACATCAGACACTCTAAGACCTGCACTTCAAATATTAAAAACTGCTGAAGGAACTAAACTAGTATCTGCTTTTTTTGTAATGGTAGTACCACATTGCAAATATTCAGAAGATGGAGTATTTGTTTTTGGTGACTGTGGATTAAATCAAAATCCTACAGCTGAAGAATTAGCAGAAATTGCAAAATCTTCAAGTGATAGCTATGAAAGATTAACAGGAAAGAAATCTAAAATAGCAATGCTTTCTTATTCAACTAAAGGAAGTGCAAAATCTGAATTAGTAGATAAAGTTATAGAAGCAACTAAAATTGCAAAAACAAATTATCCAGAATTAGATATTGATGGAGAATTACAATTAGATGCCGCTATAGTACCAGCTGTTGCAAAAAGTAAAGCACCAGGAAGTGAAGTTGCAGGAAATGCAAATACATTAATTTTTCCAGACTTAGATGCGGGAAATATAGGATATAAATTGGTACAAAGATTAGCAAATGCAGAGGCTTATGGACCTTTATGTCAAGGAATAGCAAAACCAGTAAATGATTTATCAAGAGGTTGTAGTAGTGAAGATATAGCTGGAGTAATTGCAATAACTGCGGTACAAGCTCAAATGTAATAGAAAAGCCATTATTAACTTTGAATTTATAAGATTAATTTTATAGCTAGTTAAAAGCTAGAAAATGATATTGTAAAAAGTTACATGAAAAATAATGAAAAAGAACATTGAAAACTAAATATTGGTAAAAATCCGATAATCGCCCTTGAAAAATATTTTTAAAATGATGAAGAAATGTTAGCGAAGGCAAGGA
>CALXZR010000108.1 GCA_944393295.1 uncultured Clostridia bacterium | reverse complement strand
CTAAAGAGTCATATTTTAAAGCTAAATTTTCTTCACTCAGATCCTCTGTTTTTGTTTCTTCCATAATATCAGCAAGCATACCTACTCCTTCTCCTAGCCATTGGATATACTCACTATCTAATTCATAATAAACATAATTATTTATAGCTTCTTCAGACTTAAACAATGGTACATAATTTCTTTTGCTCCAATCATATATACTTTTACTTGTAAATATTAAATATGCTATTATTGTAGATATTAAAAATACTAGAATTATTTTTAAAACTTTTTTTACAAATATTTTCATTTTAAAATCTCCTTTCTTTTAACATTTGCTTTACCTTTTTGATATTCCTTTTAGACACATTTTCTTTTGTATCATCTTTTAATTTTACAACAATAGTTCCAAGAATACTTATATCAAAACATTCTACTTGATTTATATTTACAATACAGGAATTTGAAATCTTTATAAAATCATTTTTATCTAAAACATCTTCTAATTCATATAATTTCATCTTAATTCTATATATACCATTTTCTGTTCTTACATAATTATATTTATCTTTACTAAAAAAACATATTACATCCTTTAATTCAAGAACGTATATTTTGTTGTCTTTATCAGCAACAATTTGACTCTGCTTTTTATTTATATTAGATATATAATTAATAATATTTTGTACCTCTTCTGTTAATTCTGGAGCATCTATTGTAATACGTATATTTTCTACATCTTTTAAAATATTGGCTTTTATTTCTACTTTCATCTTTAATTCTCCTTATATAATAATTATATCATATAATACATTTTCTCATATTAATAAAGCTTTATTTATGATACTCTATATCAAACTTTTGATAAATGTTATTATTTCTTAAATAGTTGTTAAACATTTTAGCAAATATATTATTAAAAATTCTTTATAATAGTTTTTTTTAATAAATATTAGCATACAATATATTAAACTTTTTGAAAGGATTTTTATGAAAATTACTAAAATAGAGACAAATTATAAAAGAAATTTATTTCTTAAAGAAACTCAAAATATTAAATTTCAAAATTATACTAGTTCCCTTGAAAATCAAGTAATACAAATATATCCAAGTATACACTACCAAACTTTTTTTGGTTTTGGAGGAGCTTTTACTGAAGCGACTTCATACGCAATTAATCAATTACCGGATAAAATTGCAAACAATCTATTTAAAGAATATTTTTCTAAAGAAGGTCTTCACTATACACTTTGTCGTTTAACAATAGGAAGTTCTGATTTTTCGCTTTCTTCTTATTCTTATAGTAATAAAGAGGATTTATCTGACTTTTCAATAAAACCAGACTATGCCTACATTATTCCTACTATCCACTATGCTCAAAAAATTAATCCCAATTTGCAATTTTTAGCTTCTCCATGGACTCCACCTAAGTTTATGAAAAGTAATCAAAGTCTTTATTCTGGTGGAAAGCTTATTAAGAAATATTATAAAACATGGGCTAATTATTTAGTTAAATATATTAAAGCTTACGAAAAAGAAAAAATATATATATCATATATTACTATACAAAACGAGCCTAATGCTACGCAAATTTGGGAATCGTGCATTTATACTCCAGAAGAAGAGATAGATTTTGCCGTAAACTATCTTTTTCCAGTTTTTAAAGCCAATAATATATCTACTAAAATTCTAATATGGGATCATAATAAAGAAAAATTATTTACGCGTACCACTCAAGAAATTGTTAATACTTCTGCTTTTTCTGCTATTTCGGGTATTGCTTTTCATTGGTATACAGGTGATCATTTTGAAAATATATATTTGACACAAAAAGCTTTTCCAGGAAAACTTTTAATTCATACAGAAGGTTGTACCGGATATTCTAAGTTTAAGAGTAAAGATGAAGTAAATAATGCAGAAATCTATGGACACGATATCTTAGGTGATTTAAATGCTGGTGTTAATGGATACATTGATTGGAATATGGTTTTAGACTATAAAGGTGGTCCAAATCATAAAGAAAATTATTGCAATGCACCTATTATGCTAAATAGAGCCAATGATAATTATATTAAAAATTTGACATTTTATTATATTGGTCATTTTAGCAAATTTATTCAACCATATGCTAAAAGAATTGCATTTAGTAGATACTCTACAGATATTGAAGTAACAGCTTTTAAAAATCCAGATAATACCATAGCAATAGTAATGCTAAATAGAACTAATTTAAATAAAGAATACAATTTAATAATTGAAAATATTGTTATTCATGACAATTTAGACAGTCATGCCATTGTAAGCTATACTATAAAATAATTTAATTTGTCACATTTTGTCTATTTTTATATATATTTAATTGACATATTGTAAAAACTTATATATTATAAATATGGAACTATAAAGTGCTCACATAGAAAGGAGTAACTTATGAATATACGGTTACCAAAGCGCTACTTTTACAGAGACAAGGGACAAAATGGCTATGCATATGTGAGTCATAATAAACTTTTTATAAAAGGATCTGTTAACTTTGAAGATCTGATGTACAATTTAACCTATACACTAGATGGATATCGATACTGTTTATACTGCAATAACGAGTTAAATAAAAAAACTCGTACACTTGACCATATGTATCCTAGAGCTTGGGGTGGTATAAGTATTCCAAATAATCTTATTCCCTGTTGCAAATCCTGCAATCAGAAAAAAAGAGATATGACTGAAAGTCAGTTTAGAATTTGGAACTCAAAAATCACTTCTAATCAAAAAGAAGTATTTTACCAAGATTGTATTAACGAAAATGCTTGGCTTATGGATAAAGGCATATTTGTAGTTGATGATAATTGGGTTAGTAACTACAACGTGACTAAAATATTAAAATATTTTTCTTTTAAAGGTTTAAAAGCCTCAAGAATTAAAGAGATTGAAGAATATTTTAACTTGCATAAACAGTATCCAGAGCTTCTAATTGTTTCAGGTAATAATTGGATTTTTAGAGGAAAATACATCCTAGAACATGCTAAACGGCATAAAATCACATTTGTACCAGCAGTTGTGTTGTCTAATGTAATAGTCATTAAAGACTCTCCTTGACCTTTTGGGGAGAGTCTTCCCTTTTATTAAACAATATAGAGAATTTTATTATGTGGAAAATATTTATTTAGTTTTTCTCTAAAGAATTTTTCACCTGTTTCTCTTACAAAACTCTTATACATATATTTTCCTTTACCTCTTCCTGTCATTAGCTCTTGGTTATATAAGTTAATTGAATTTGGAAAAGCTTCCTCATTTATTTTTCTATGGACATAGCTATAGGTCATAAAAATAATCTCAAAAAATACTTCTTTTTTTACTTCATCTGATAGATTCTCTTCCAAATATATAATTAAATCTTCATATTCCTTCTTCCAGTTATCAACCATAATTACTGGTGCTATTAAAATTCCTATTTTATAACCAGCTATTTTTAATTTATTAATTGCTTCTACTCTGTCTTTTAACCTAGAAGTTCCAATTTCTATATCCTTAATAATTTTTTCTGGATTCACGCTCATTCTAACAATAATTCTACCATTATGTTTTATATTACATATCGAATCTACAATTGAAAACTTCGTAGGAAAAGTTAAGTATCCCTTATTAGTTTTAGAAAAATTTTCAATAGTCCAATTTAAGTTATTTGTAATTGCATTTTCTAATATTAAATCACTATTACTACCAATTTCAAATGTTAATTCTTTTTCAGCTTTTTCTGAAACTTTTATTATCTTATCTAACATTTCTTCTCTATTTACAAATAATCTCAAATATGCGCATTTATTATAATTACATACTAAATAGCAATATAAACACATTGCTATACAACCGGATGAAGTATATGGAACTAAATAATCAGATACTTTATGATTTTCTACAAACTTATGTGTTTTTCTAACACCTATAATTAAGTTTGCCTTCATATTTCTAAATTCTGAATTTTGCTTTTTCCTCATCATTTCAATATTATTGTGATTTTCTATAATAATTTTTGGTGTATCTTTATATTTTTCCAATAGTTCTTTCCCCAATTGATAGTTTTCTATTTCTTTTTCATAATATATTCCTGCTGGCTTAAACATATCTTACCTCTTTTATATAAAATTTATCATAATTCTTTAATTTCTTATTATTTTCCACAAAAAATATCTTTTTATGCAAATTAAAAACCTATAAATCCACAGCAATATACACACTCTGTGGAATTTATAGGCATTTTAGACGATTTTTTTAGCTTTTTTTATATCTTTTATTACAATCTACTACATTTTTATATTTTTTCCAACATACTATTGTTTTATATATTTTCTAATAAACTCATCTATTGTATTCCAATATAAATCAGGAGCAACTTTTGACGATCTCGCATGCTCTGCACCTTCAACTACTAGTAATTCTTTTTCACAAGTGGCTATTTCATAATTCTCATTTACCATATAGGTTGGAACAAATTCATCTTTATCTCCATGAATAAATAATGTTGGTGTATTAGATTTTTGTAGTTGCTTTAGTGAAGAAGCATCTTCTAGAAAATATCCTGCTCTAATTTTAGTTGTAATACTTGCAACATTTAAAAATGGAAAACTATCTAGATTAAATATCTTTTTTAGCTGATATTCAAATTCACTCCATACAGAACTATATCCACAATCCTCTATTGCAAGTTTTACATTTTGAGGCAATTTTTCTCCAGTAGCCATCATTACTGTAGATGCTCCCATTGAAACGCCAAATAAAATAATTTGACATTTTTCATCTTTTTCCACTAAATAATCTATCCAACTTACTATATCTAATCTATCATGCCAACCCATACCAATATATTCTCCATCACTTAAACCTGCTCCTCTTAAATCTACAACTAGCACATTATAGCCCTTATTATAAAAACTTTGTGCATAATCTCCCATATCTATTCCTTGACCATCATATCCATGTACAATTATTGTCCAAATATCTGAATCCAAATGTTTTAATTCGTAGCCATGCAAGTTTAATCCATCCTCGGACTTTATATATGTATCATTAGAATTTTCTGTAAGCCAAGTTTCATATATTTCTTCTTCTGTTAAATTGTCTTTTCCTACTTTCTCTGTTTCTGAATTTTTTTGAAAAACTTCTGCCTTTGAAGTATTCGTAGCTATAGCATAATTGTAAAGATAATTTCCAATTATTCCAAGCATTATTAAAAATACTAGCAATAAAATACAAACTACAATTATCATTCTTTTTAAGATTTTCATTTTTTATCCTTTCTATTTTTTCTAATTGTTAAATTGTAATTTGTGATTTTATACTTTCAAATTTTTTATCTCCAATACCTGATACATTTTTTAATTCATCAATATTTTTAAATTTTCCATTTTCTTTTCTGTATTCAATAATTCTCTGTGCTAAAGCTGGTCCTATACCACTTATTTTTTCTAACTCTTCTTGACTTGCTGTATTTATATTTATCTTACTATCTTTATTATTAAAATTGTTTTCTTCTATACCTAATTCATCTACTTCACCGAAGTTTTTCTAATTTCTCCATCTCCTGTTTACTATATATATATACTTTTTCTCCATCTTGTAAAACATAAGCTAAATTTAAATTACTAGTATCAGCCTCTTCTGTAAATCCACCTGCTTTTTCAATAGCATCTGCTAGTCTACATCCTTCCTCTAGTTCAACAACACCTGCATTTTTAACTTGACCATCTATATGAACCTTTATCATATTTTTCTCCTCCACTTCAGTATTAGTTACCAATTCATCTGTATTTGTTTCCAAAATTAAATCCATATTATCTTCTTCATCTATTTTGCTTTTTATAAATATAATTCCCATTATTAGCAAAAATATACATATAATTATTTCTATCTTTTTTAACTTCATAATTTACATTCCTTTCTTTAATATTTGCAAAATTATTATTGAATTTTGTTGAATTTTAAGTTATTATTATCATAATGTTTTAGTTTTTTGTAAAACACTATACATTTTTATTTAGGGAGAAATTTAATGAAACTAATGAAAAAACTTTTTTATGTATTACTTATTTTAATTATGATTTTACCAATGCTTAATAATATTTCTTTTGCTTCTGAATTAAATATCGATTCTGAAGCAGCTTTAATAGTAGAAGCTTCTACTGGAAAAATACTATACGAAAAAAATGCCAAAGAAGTACGCTATCCTGCAAGTACTACAAAAGTAATGACAGCTTTATTAACTTTAGAAAACTGTGATCTTACAGATACAGCTACAGTAAGTCACAATGCTTTGCAACTAGTCCCAAGTGGATATGCTATTGCAAATCTGCAAGAAGGTGAAATATTAAGTATTGAAGATTTACTTTATGCACTTTTAGTAAAATCTGCAAACGAAGCTGCAAATGTCTTGGCGGAGCACATTAGTGGTAGTATTGAAGAATTTTCAAATATGATGAACAATAGAGCCAAAGAACTTGGCTGTGAAAATACACATTTTGTAAATCCAAATGGTGTTCATAATGAAGATCACTATTCAACTGCTTATGATTTATTCTTAATAGCTCAAGAAGCCATGAAAAATGAAACTTTTAGAAAAATGGTTGCCACTCCATCTTATACACTACCATCAACTAATAAATATTCATCTGCAGATCGTGTACTTTCTAATACAAATGCTTTAATTCATGTAAATAACAGCAATAGAGCAGATAATTATTATTATGAAGATGCTATTGGAATAAAAACAGGATATACAAGTGAAGCTAAAAATTGTTTAATTGCAGCTAGTAATCGTGACAGTCTAGAATTTATTACAGTTGTACTAGGCTCTGGAACTACTGAAGACGGATTGAGTCAAAGATATTTAGATACAATTCATATGTTTGATTATGGTTATGAGAATTATACTCAAAATACTGTTGTAGAACAAAACAGTACTATCGAAACACTTGAAATAAAAAACGGAACTAAAGAGAGCAAAAATTTAAATGTTGTAATAAAAGATGATATAAAAGCAATCATTCCAAAGAATTTAAACATTAATGATATAACACCTGTTATAAATATAAATGAAAATTTAAAAGCACCTATAGTTACTGGTGATAAAGTTGGTACTATTAGCTATTCTATTGATGATATAACATACACTTCTGATTTATTAGCCGGAAGTACAGTATATGAAAAAACTGATATTAGTGTTTACCTTATAGTAACTGGTTTAGCAATTTTATTATTTGCTATAATACTAATGCCAAAGAAAAAACGTTCAAGAAATAAATACAAAAAAAGAAGATAAAATATATACTTATTATAAAAGCTTGCTTATTAAAAAGCAAGCTTTTATTTAACATTTTTATAAACTTAATTTATATTAATTTTTACTAGTTTTTTTACTTGTATTAGTTGTATTTGATGTATTGTCAGTATTGGTTGTATTTACCGTATTAGTTTCATCACCTACAACAACATCATTTAAGTAATTTTCTATTTCTTGCATTAATGCTGTAGTTTCCTTTTCATTGTGCTCATAAAACCATATTTCGTTATATTTGTCTGATACTCCTGGAAGTTGCTCCATTAAAATATTGTCTGGATTAAATTCTATAGCATAAGGAACATATTTTTTTATTGTATCTTCATCTAAATTTGTTTCTAAATTATCAAATACTGCTGATATAATTTTGTTAGCTTTAGTTATATTCTTTATTTGTAATGTTTGTTTTACTGTTTCTTGAATAAATTCTCTTTGAGTTCTCATTCTACCATAGTCATTGTCTCCATATTCTTGAGAATATGTTGTTCCATTATTGTTGTGTCTAAATCTTAAAAGTTGTTCTGCTTTTTCACCATCTATTGTTTGCAAGCCCTTTTCTAAGTGTATGTGTAAGTCTTGGGTTGGATCATCATAATTCATATCAATTGGCACATCAAACTCAACTCCACCTATAATATCTACTATATTAATTAAAGCTTTTGTATTAACAACAGCATAATAGTCTATTTCCTTGTCTATAATATCCTCAATTTCACTAATACAGGCATTTGCACCTGAATGTGAATATATAGAATTAATTTTATCGTAACCAGAAGCTGAAGTCTTACTAGTTCCTACAAATGTATCTCTTGGAATTGAAAGAATTGATGCTCTTTGCGTTTTTGGATTGTATGAACATACCATTATTGTATCTGTTAGTTTAGAGTTTAAATCTTCGCTTATTCCTAAAAGTAATACTGTTATTGGCTCTACATTGCTTACATCCCTTGTATCTTCTCCTAATAATGTAGCTAATAATCCTTTTAAACCTCCACCATTTTCAAATATTTTGATACCTGTAACTACTCCAGACATTATAATAATTGTTAATAAAAATATAACTATAAATACTTTTAGTTTTGTATTCTTCTTTTTCTTAGTTCTCTTTCCCAATATCCTTTTTTCCTTTATCTTTATATTTAGATTTTTTAAGTAGGAAACATCTATAAACCTTAATCTATTATATTTTAACTTTTTTTACCAAATATATTCTTTTGTATCTTACTAAAAAACTATTTATCTGATATTTATGTAAATTTATAAGCTAACTTATTATTTATTTAGAAAAATAAATTAAGTAAAATATTATTATTGTACATAGCGCTTCCAAAAGTAGAATCATGAATAGCACTAATAATTCCAAATTGACTTATAATTGGTGATAGCACTGACAAGATAGCAAGTATAGCATATGCTATTACAAAACCTTTTATCACACCAAAAATTAAACCACCAGATTTGTTAAACATTTTTATAATTGGTAAATTTCCTATTAGCTCTGCTACAAATCTTACTAATACTAGTAGAGCTCTTGACACTATAAATAACAAAAGCATTGTACCAGTATAAATCATCATTCTTGCCAATTGATTTGAAACATATCCAACAACATCTGATTCTGCTCTATTTAAAGCTTCTGTAACAAAAGAATTAATTAACTCTACCACCGAAGTAGAGATATTACTTTGCTCAGCATTTATCAAATTTCCATCTTCTAAAGTTGTACCTGTCAAATTTGAAGCAATTGCTTCACTTAAGGTCTCATCTAACGAAGTAGCATTCATTATTGTATTTGCAACTGGTTTATATAGAACAAACATTATAAGTAAAGAAACTATAAAAGCTAATACCTGAAAGATAACATTTACTAAACCTCTTCTATATCCCCAAAATGCATTTGAAATAATAATTGAAATAATAACTAAATCTACAAGAATTCCTCCAAAAGCAATCCAATTAATAACACTCATATTATCCTCCATAAACTAAATTTTAGATTAATAATACAGCTTTTAAAAACTTATAATTTCTATTCTATCCTTATATACAATTCCAGCTATGCTACCACCTAAAACTAGACTTTTTATTTCCTTATCTGATGTATATTTTTTAATTAACCAACCATTTGAACTTACTATCTGAACTTCATTTCCAAAATTAATTCCTATACTATTTTTATAGCAAATTATACTTTTTGGCATACTATTATTTAAAATATATAGGCTTTCTGCTTTGCTTTGTGTAGATTTTATTCTCATTTGATAATCATAAGAAAATAATCCTGATGATTGTTTTTCAACCATTGCCATATTATTTCTTAAATTTATATCAAAAAATATAATATCATTTCCTAAATCGTATAATCTTTCATTTGCTGTTTCTGATACTTTTTGTATATAAGAATTAAACATACATATAGCATAACTTTTATTCGAATAATCTATATTAGTAACAATTTCTCCTGCTTCTGATTCATACTTATAAACACTAGAATTATCTGGATCTGTTGTAGCAAGAGATATAGAAATAATTTCTATATTTGACTTAACTATAGTTCCAGAATAGTCAACTTCGCCTATAGCTAAATATCTATTGTCGCTTGATATATCTGAACAAATAGCATAAGTAGAAGAAAGATATTTTTTAAATATTTCTTTTCCTTCTGGGGTAAAAGAAATTACTACTGATTTGTAAGTTGTATTTTTTACAATAATACTTACATATCCATTTTTGTTTACACTTACTCTTGAAATATCACCCTCTATCTCAGTTTGCCAAACTATATTAGTTCCTGATATAAGATATAATTTTGAGCCATTTTTTTCTCCTATAACAAGATATTTATCTTGAGAATCCATAACAGGAGATGAAATATTTACTTCTAAACTTGCTGCTTGTTTTCCATTTCTTCCATACATTTTTAATTGGCTTTTCGATAAAACAGTTATATATTTATCAAAAGCATAAATGCTTGGATTATTTTCTGAATCTATATCTATTTTATTTAAGTTTTCGCTAACGATTTCTTTTTTTAATACTTTTGTATCTACAAAGTTTCTAAATTCTTCATCCGTGACGTATCTTGCTAAAACAATAGATACTAAAATTATTACTAACAAAACTATGCACACTTTTCCAAATGATGGTGCTTTTTTCTTTTTTTCTGTTTTTTTATCTTCCGTATCTTCATTTAATAGTTCTATTTTTGGCTTTTTTTCTTTTTGTTTAGCTTTGTTTCGAACTCTTAATTTTTTGTCTTGTTCTTTTTTCATTTAATTAAATCACCTATTTGATTTATTTTTTCTCTATATACTATATCAGTAATTTGTGTTTTTGGCAATATGGAAATTGGAAAATGTGGAATGTTAAGAAATTTGGGGAGAGTGTTGGAATTAGGATTGAGTGAATGAAGTTGAGCTTCGGGGTATGAGAATTTAATCGTAATTTTTGAAGAATTTTGTTAACTTTAGTTTTTATTGGTTTTAATAGGGTTATAGCAAATTGGTGAGATTATGAAAATCGTTAAAATATGTACTTTTTTGCAACGATTGTCCCCAATAATTTTAAATAAAAATGGAGGTTTTAACAAAGAAAATTTGTGATATTTTAAACAATAAAGAAAGCGAAAATTTATTAAAGGAATGGTTAGAATTTAGAGAAGATGAATTATCTCATATGGATGAAAATAATCAAAAGAATTTAATTAATTTTGATGATTATTCTGAAAATATTTTAAATAATGTTTCTAGTGAGAATTACAACTATATTTCTAAAAAATTAGATTTAATCTATGAGGATTTTATGGAATATTGTGCTTATTGGAATAATTAATATTATATGAGTGGTTTTAGTGATGATATTAAGTTGATTGTTAGTGGATTGAAGTTATAATTTAAAATAAATAAAAGTATGAAATCAGATTTTAAAAGTCTCATTTTCATACTTTTAGAGTATTTATTAATTCTATTTATACTTTTCTTATCTATCTATTTTTAATTTTTCACATTTTTTCTTATATAATTTTGTCATACATCTCTTATAATTTTTAGGAAAGTTACGTATTTCAACTAAGGATGGTATTGCCAAAATTATATATACAAAAATTCTTACAATCATGATGAATATAGGAGTTTCATTTATTAGGTCTAGAATATTGAAACATAAATCAACTATAATTACACTAATATATGTTACTATATACAGGGCAACTTTTACTATGCTTTTTATTTTTGCCTCTTTTTTTATTTCCTCTTTGACATTTGCTACTAATTTTTCATATTTTTTCTCTGCATTATTTTTCTCTTTTTTACTTATCAAATTTGCTTCTTTTTCTTTTAATATTTCTGCCTCATAATTTTTCGTAATATTATCCTTAATTTCTTGTATTACTTCAAATGTTGTTTTCTCATCTATATTATCACTATTGCCCATAATTTTATCTGATAGCATATCTTCTACTACTTTATAATCTTTCATTAACATATAATCTTCGTTAGTAATTTTCTGTTTTTCTTTTAAATTTTCTAATTCTGTAGAAAATTTACTTAATGATTTATTATCTAATTTTATTGACGAATAGCAGCTAGCTAAAATTTGTTTTTCATTATACTTATCATATCTTATAGGATTTTGCACCCATAAGATCGTACCTAAAAATATATCTGTCATACATGGTGCTATTGCATTTTCTTTTTTGCCTAGTGTCTTGTCAAAATTTTTACACGCATATGCTAATCCTTGATTAGTTGTTATAAATACATCTTGTAATGTTTGTATACTATAAGCTCTAATTAGTTTTATATCTCTATATATTAATGCCATAGATTTTACATCATTCCATATCATATCACTTTTAGTTTTCTCATCAAAATTTTTCCTTTTAGAATATATATTAATAATTTCATCATATAAAGCTTGTTCATCTATTTGATCTTTTTGATTAGTGCTATCGTATGCAACTCTTGATATAAATATTCCCAACTTATTTAATTTTTTGTCTAATGTTGCTATTAATAATACTATATCTCCCTCTGTTTTATTATTGTTCCAAAAATATTTTTGAACTTCAGGAGATAATTCATTGGTATTATTTAAATTTACTCTCGCGGTTTCTAAAATGTTTTTTATCTCATCATAAGTATGAGAAAAAATATATAATTTACAATTATTTTCTTTTAATACATCTACTATACCAATATATGAATTTTGATAAAACTCTCCTTCTAGCCCTAGAAGTCTTAATATAAAATTAGTATCAAAGAATATCTTTTTATCCTTAAATATTACATTACTAGAAGATATATTATCTAGACTAAGTGCATTTGCAACAATATATCCCATACAAAATTTTTGAATTACCTTAAACAACTCATAATCTGTTTTATACATATATATCACGTATTTATAAAATGCATACATTTCTTTACTAATTTGTTCTTTGTCTATATTCTCAACAACTTCTTTAATATTTTCATCATTTAATACTGTATCTAAGAAATTTTCTTTTATAAATTCACTAAAACATTCCTCTGCTTTTTCTTTGTTAACATCTATTTGAAATTTTTCTTTTGAAAATTCAATATATTTATTTGAAATATTTTCATATTTCTTTAAAGTTTCTTTATATTCTGATTCAAAATCAGTTTCATAAATCTTATCCAAATTTGGTATAATCTTTCCTCTCTTATCCCTATAAATCATATCTTTTTTTTGCATTCTTGAAAGTATTTCTTTCATTGGCATAGCTGGAATTTTAAAAGAATATTTGTAATAAAAATCTTCGCAAATTTGCTCTATTTTTATTTCTTTATATTTATTAGTAGCAATTAAAGTTGAAACAAATGGAATATATGCTTCTATTATATTGTCTCCTAAAATTCTTGAGTTTAAAATTGCAACATTTATTATACTATTATCTATTATATTCATTGATGTGTTCATTATTCTTCTTGTATGATATATTCAATAACTTAAATAACCATACGACTCCTTTCTTTATCTTTTAATATTTAATATAATCTATATGTGATAACTGTGGACTTTTTATTTTTTTTATAGCTTTGACTATTCTAGGGAGTTTACTGCCACAGTTTCGTTTTTAATTGTTTATTGGTTGGATAAGCCATAGTTTTTATCTATGAGTTTTTATGTCACGCAAGTTTATGATGGCGAACACATGTGGAAGGTTGTCATAGTTATTAATATTTTCGAAAGGTGGTAATTTTTATGATTTTTGTTGGTATTGATATTGCTAAAAATACTCACTGGGCTTCTGCAATGAACTCTGATGGAGAAATTCTTTTAGAGCCTTTTTCTTTTCAAAATAATAATGCTGGCTTTCAAAAATTTATTTCTAAACTTTCTAGTTTCGATAAACAAAAGATGCTAATTGGTTTAGAATCAACTGCTCATTACGGCGAAAATATCATTTCTTATCTTTTCAACTTAGACTACAAGATTGGCATTATTAATCCAATCCAAACTTCCAACTTACGTAAATCTAACATTAGAAAAACTAAGAACGATAAGGTTGATACTTTTATAATTATTAAGTCTTTATCTTTAAATAATTATAATCTTGTTACTACAAGAGACATCAACAACATAAAACTCAAAGGCTTAAGCCGTTCTCGACACAATCTTATTGTGATGAGAAGTCGTTCTAAAATTCAATTAGCATCTTTTATAGATCAATTA
>CALXZR010000107.1 GCA_944393295.1 uncultured Clostridia bacterium | reverse complement strand
ATTAATATTATAAAGTTATTTTATCCATTTGTCAAGATAAAATAACAAAAAAATGTTGAATTTTTGGAAATAATTTTATATAATATTGAAATCATAATAGTGGAGGATTTATTATGGAAAATATATTGATAAGAGAGTTATTTAAAAATTCTGAAAAATATTATACAAAGGAAATTAAAGTATCTGGTTGGGTAAGGACTGTTAGAGATTCAAAAACATTTGGCTTTATTGAATTAAATGATGGAAGTTTTTTTAAAAACTTACAAATTGTATTTGACAATACCTTAGATAATTTCAATGAAATATGTAAATTATCAATCAGTTCTTCAATTATAGTAAAAGGAATTTTTACTAAAACAGAAAATGCAAAACAAGCTTTTGAATTAAAAGCTACTAATGTTGAAATTGTTGATATTTCAAATCCAGAGTATCCACTTCAAAAGAAAAGACACACAGTTGAATATTTAAGAACAATTGCACATTTAAGACCTAGAACCAATACTTTTAATGCCGTATTTAGAGTTCGTTCAGTATTATCATATGCAATTCATAAGTTTTTTCAGGAAAAAGATTTTGTTTATGTTCATACACCAATTATTACTGGTAGTGACTGCGAAGGTGCAGGTGAGATGTTTAATTTAAATACTTTTGATTTAAACAATGTACCAAAAACAGAAAATGGAGAAGTTGATTTTTCAAAAGATTTCTTTTCAAAGCCTGCTCATTTAACAGTAAGTGGTCAATTAAATGTAGAAACTTATGCTTTTGCTTTTAGAAATGTTTATACATTTGGACCTACTTTTCGTGCAGAAAATTCTAACACAGTAAAACACGCAGCTGAATTTTGGATGATTGAACCTGAAATATGCTTTGCAGATTTAAAAGACGATATGGATTTAGCAGAAGAAATGCTAAAATATGTTATAAATTATGTTTTAGAACATTGCCCAGAAGAAATGGAATTTTTCAATAATTTCATAGATAAAACTCTATTAGAAAGATTAAACAATGTGTTAAACTCAGATTTTGGAAGAATAACATATACAGATGCTGTTAAAGAATTAGAAAAACATAATAGTGAATTTGAATTTCCTGTTTCTTGGGGAATAGACTTACAAACAGAGCATGAAAGATACTTAAGTGAAAAAATCTTTGGAAAACCAGTATTTGTAACAGATTATCCAACAGAAATTAAGGCTTTCTATATGAAACAAAATCCTGATGGAAAAACTGTTGCTGCAGCAGATTTATTAGCGCCAGGAATCGGAGAAATCATAGGTGGAAGTCAAAGAGAAGATAACTTGGATATACTACAAGAAAAAATGAAGAAACTAGGACTAGAAGAGAAAGATTATTGGTGGTATTTAGATTTAAGAAAATATGGCTCTGCACCTCATGCAGGTTTTGGTTTAGGCTTTGAAAGACTAATGATGTATATAACAGGAATGGGAAATATTAGAGATGTAATACCATTCCCAAGAACACCAAAAAATTGCGAATTTTAATTAAATAAAAATGTATCAAAAATAGATAGCTTTTGCTATCTATTTTTGCACTCATATCAACGTGTGAAAGTACGAAAATTTGATTGTTTTTGCTAAATGTGGTATAATTAATAGTAGGACCTTTTTAGGAAAAGCAGAATTTGTACAGCTTATGTACAGTATAGAGGAGAGAAATTTATGGAAAAGAAAATGTTTCGGAACTGCCCGTACAGTGACACTAATCTAAGTTGCATCCAATGCGAAAAATATGAAATGTGCAGAAGAAGAAAAAGGATGCTAAGAGAAAAAAGACGGAAAAAAAGGCTTAAGAGGTGGTTAATCTCTAGAACAATGTTTTTAGCACTTATTGTGTTCTGTATTTTCACTTGCAAAAACATCTTTGCTAATGTATTTGAAAATAAAGAAACAGAGTGCGAAACAACTTTCGTGGAAGTAACCACAACTCCAGAGCCAGAGTACACTTCTGCTAGAAGTATCGAAGTTGCTAGCAAAAAAGAAAATCTAAATGAGAGTACTGAAGATACAGAAATTGCTGAAGCAACAGAGAAAATAGCAGTAGAAGAACCAAAAGAAGCAGAAACTCAAATTTCTGCATATGGAGAATCTCTAGCATATTACTACAATATTAGTGAAGAGGATAAAGTCCTTATCACCAAAGTGGTGTATGCAGAAGCACGAGGTGAATGCCTAGAAGGAAAGGTTGCGGTAGCAGCCGTTGTTTTGAATCGTTACTTTTCAGGAAGTGGTGAATTCAATACAAGTAGCATCGAGGCAGTAATAACTCAAAGTGGAGCCTTTGCTTCGATTAGCTGGGTTACAGAGTCAATGCTTGCTGAAGTGCCAGAATGCAGAGAAGCTGTTGAAGCAGCCTGCAAGGGTTGGGATCCGACAAGGAAAGTGTTTGAAGATGGTGCAAAGTTTTTCTATGCATACAAGTCTGATATTATTTCTCCATTTGAGAGAGAAAGAAGAGAAGGCATAGAAGAGCTGATTATTGGAGAACATGCTTTCCATAACGAGTTCAACGAGGTTGAGCTTGGGTAATCCACACAGTAAAAAAAGAAGTCGAGACAAAACTACAATAGTTTGAATCGACTTTCTTTTTTATTTGTTATAAAATTTCTGAAGATTAATCTTCTTCTTCTTCTTTTTTCTTTTTGGCAATAGGGATAACTACATTTTTCTTTTTTTCTGTTTTTGGTCTTAAATCAGTCATACAATCTCCAACATCTGAAATAATTAATTCTGAGTCATCACCCATTACAACTTCTATTTCTTCGTTTTCGTTTTCCTTTTCTTTATCCATAGTATCACCTCATAAAAATATTCATTTATATTATACCATAAAAGCCTAATATATGTCAATTTTAAGTACTTCTACTTCTTGACACAAAGCAAAACTCGTGTAATAATATATAGTATATATTTAGGAGGAAGTTATGGAGCTAAAAAAAGAACAAGCTGTTATTGAAGCAATGCTTTTTTCAAGTGGCAGAGAAGTTAGTACTAAGGAAATAATGAATATATTAGAAATAGGCTCTGAAGATATTGAAAAAATAATGCAAAATATGAAATTAAAATATGATTCAGAGGATAGTGGAATCGAACTAATAAAAGTTGAAGATTCATATCAATTATGTACTAAAAAAGATTTATATGAATATATATATCCATTGTTTGATAACAGATCAAAACCAACTATTTCAAATGCTGCTTTAGAAACTCTTTCTATTATTGCTTACAATCCAAAAATTACAAGAGCTCAAATAGAAGCAATACGTGGAGTAGGTTCAGATGGTACAATTTATAAATTACTAGAATTTGGGCTTATAGAAGAAGCAGGAAGGCTAGATGCACCAGGAAGACCAACTACTTATAAAGTAACAAATCAATTTATGAAAATGTTTGGTATATCAAGTTTAGATGAATTGCCAGAACTTCCAAGATATAAATTAGATGAAAATGAACAAATAGTAATAGAAGAAATATTAGAGGCTCCTATGCCCGAAAGGGAAGAAAGCAGTGAAAATAATAAAGTAGAGTCTAATTCTAATGAAGAGAGTAATGAAGAAAATTCAAAAGAAGACTCAAATAAGGTATAAAATAAATAAGAAGGGAGCGTATGATATTTTAATGTCATACAAATAGATAAATGGGAAAAGAAGAATTTGTAAAGGAAATTACTAATATAGAAGAAGATTTTGCAAAGTGGTATACAGATGTTGTAAGAAAAGCCGAACTTGCAGATTATACAGATACTAAAGGATGTATTGCAATTCGTCCTTATGGATATGCAATTTGGGAGAATATTCAAAAATATGCGGATGAAAAATTTAAGGAAAATGGAGTAAAAAATGTATATTTTCCTGTTTTAATTCCAGAATCATTATTACAAAAAGAAAAAGATCATGTAGAGGGATTCGCACCAGAAGTAGCATTAGTTACAGAGGCAGGAGGAGAAAAACTAGAAGAAAAATATTGTATTCGTCCAACTTCAGAAACAATGTTTTCAAACTTATATTCAAAATGGTTAAATTCATGGAGAGATTTACCAATGCTTTACAATCAATGGTGTAATGTTTTAAGATGGGAAAAAGAAACAAGACCATTTTTACGTTCAAGAGAATTTTTGTGGCAAGAGGGACATACTATTCACGAAACATCAGAAGAAGCAAAAAAATTTACTATGGATATGCTAGATGTATATGCAGATGTTATTGAGAATTTATTAGCAATTCCTGTACTTAAAGGACAAAAAACAAAAAAGGAGCAATTTGCAGGAGCAGATGCAACATACACAGTAGAAACTTTAATGCATGATGGTAGAGCACTTCAAGGAGGAACTTCACATTACTTTGCACAAAATTTTACAAAACCATTTGAAGTTAAATTTCAAAATAGAGAAGGAAAAGAAGAATATGCTTACCAAACTTCTTGGGGAATAAGTACTAGATTAATTGGTGCTGTTATAATGGCTCATGGAGATAATAGAGGTCTAAAATTACCACCAAAAGTTGCACCTATTCAATGTGTTATTGTACCAGTTGCAATGCAAAAAGAAGGTGTTAAGGAAAAAGCAACAGAGCTTTACGAAAACCTAAAAAAGAAATTTAGAATGGAATTAGATTTAAGAGATAACTATACTCCAGGCTTTAAATTTAATGATTGGGAAATGAGAGGTGTACCAGTTAGAATTGAGATAGGTCCAAGAGATATAGAAAATGGTGTAGCAGTAGTAGTTAGAAGAGATACATTAGAAAAAGAAACAGTAGAGCTTTCTAATTTAGAAAATAGAATATCAGAGCTTTTAGAGCAAATTCAAAAAGATATGTATAATGCATGTTTAAAAAGAAGAGAAGAAAAAACAACTACTGCTTATAGCTTAGATGAAATATTAAAAAATCTAGATGAAAATCAAGGCTATGTAAAAACAATGTGGTGTGGTGAAACTGAATGTGAAGATAAAGTAAAAGAGGTAACTGGAGCACATTCAAGATGCATTCCTTTTGAGCAAGAGCATTTATCAGATACTTGTGCAATTTGTGGAAAAAAAGCTACAAAGATGATTGTTTGGGGAAGACAATATTAGTAAAATAAAAGAGTTTTAAGATTAATTCTTAAAACTCTTTTTGTTTTGTAAGTAAAAAAAGGCTTTAGTTTTATAACAAAAATCCCTTCATTGTATAAAATCAATATATTTCGACGCATAAAGATAATATAAAATGAGGGGAGTTTTGGCTATTTATAAATTTAAATTGTATAGAAATTAGACAACTAGTTTCTTTATTTGTTTTACTTCATTATAAAGTTTATCAATATGAGCTTTACGAACTTTATAAGATTCTTTTAATTCTTCAAGCTCAACAGGAACTCTATCTACAGTTTCATCTCTTTTCAAGAACATTTCAACACCTTGTCTATAATATTCTTTTTTTGCATCAGTTGGTGCCACTACCATTTTTTGATAGTATTTGTTAGCTTCTTCAATACGTTTAATTTCATCTTTTAGATAATCTAAATAATCAGAACGAGCAGCAATTTCGTATTCAGTGTCATCTATACAAACTTTAAATAAAGCTTTTACAATTTTTCTATCAATTTTACCAAGTCTAGCATCAGTTGCTATAAATTTTAAACCATCAGTTATATTTTTTATAGGACTTGGTTTAGTATCGTCTATCAATATATTTAATGTTTCTATTATTCCAATATGTGTTTTATATTGACGTTTTGCACTTATAGCTTCATATTCATCTGCCACTCTTATAATTTGAGCTTCGTAAGGAATTTTACTAGCAGTAACGCCATTTGGATATCCAGTTCCATTCAATGCTTCATGATGATATAGTGCACCAGCAGCATAAGGTCTAAGCTTTGGATCATTCATACACATTTTATAACCAATAGTAGTATGAGTTTTCATTACTTCATATTCTTCATCTGTTAAACGAGAAGGTTTTTGTAATATTGAAGGTGGAATGAACATTTTTCCTATATCGTGCAGATACGCACAAGTAGTACAATAAATAGTAAAACCTTGACTTAATTTTAAATATTCACATAGTCTACAGGTAATGCTTGCAACATTTTCTGAATGTCTTCTAGTATAAGCATCCAAACTATCTAACATTTTTAATTGATAACGAATTCTATCATCTAAGTTGTAAGATTTCAAAGAAGTTTTACTAAAAAAATCAAATTCTTCTTTCATATTTTTCTCCTTAGTTTGTCTATATAATATAATTTTATATCTTAAGTAAAAATTGGTCAATAATAAAAGTGAAAATTCCAAAAATTTCCTCGAATTTTATTGAATAATTTAGAAAAATAAGATATTATAACCTTAAGAATTTTGGAGGAAGAAAGATGTATTTAAAACGATTAGAAATGTATGGTTTTAAATCTTTTGCAGACAAAACTGTATTAGAATTTATGCCAGGAATTACAACTGTTATAGGTCCAAATGGTTCTGGAAAAAGTAATATCTCAGATTGCATTCGTTGGATTTTAGGAGAACAGAGTATGAAATCTTTAAGAGGTGCAAAGTCTGAAGATATTATTTTTGCTGGAACTCAAAATAGAAAATCTTTAGGGTTCGCAGAAGGTTCAATAGTTATAGACAATTCAGATGGAAAATTGCCAATAGAATATACAGAAGTTACTGTAACTAGAAAAATTTATAGAAGTGGTGAATCTGGATATTTTATAAATAAAGTACCTTGTAGATTAAAAGATATATTAGAACTATTTATGGATACGGGAATTGGAAAAGATGGATATTCTATTATTGGACAAGGAAAAATAGATGAAATCTTAAGTAATAAATCAGAAGATAGAAGGCACATTTTTGAGGAAGCTGCAGGTATTGTAAAATATAGAACTAGAAAAGAAGAATCAGAAAAAAAATTAGAACAAACAAAAGTAAATCTTCTTAGAATTAATGATATTGTTTCAGAAATAGAAAGCAATATTGAACCACTTAAAGCTCAATCAGAAAAAGCTAGAAAATTTTTAGATTTAAGAGAAGAACTAAAAGGAAATGAAGTGGGATTATTTTTATATAATATTGAAGATTATAAAAATAAAATGCAAGAAATAAAAGAAAATATAGATATTTTTGATACTCAAAAAACAAGAGAAGAAGAAAAATATAATAATTTGCAAAGAGAAAAAGAAGATTTAAAATTAAAAGTAGATAAATTGCTTGAAGAAATTGAAAAAGCTCAAAATTTAGGCTTTGAAAATGAAAAAAGAAAAGAACAATACAATAGCGAAATAAAAATAGCAGAAGAGAGAATATTGAATAACGAAGAAAATGATACTAGATACGAGAAAGAAATACAAGAGTTAGAAAAAAAGAACAAAGAACTAGAAGAAGAGAAACAGTCTAAGATAGATAAAAAGGAAAATTTATTAAATAATAAAGAAAAATTTGACAAGGAATTAAAAGAAAAAGAAGAAGAACTTGCAAAATACTCAAAAACCTTATCCGAAAAAGAACTAGAGATAGAAAATAAGAAACAAATAGTTGAAAAAAATATAGATTCAAAATATGAACTAATAGGAAACATAAATACAGAAAAAGCAAATTTTGAAAACCTAGAAAAAAGGGGAAAAACTTTAAAAACAGAAAAGGAAGATACTATTTCAGAACTTGACAAAGTACGTAGTGAAAAAGAGGAATTGTCTAAAGGTTTTTACGAAATACAAAAGAATAGAAATGAAATTATTAAAAATATTGAAGAAATAAATGCTAAGAAAACGGAGTCTACAGAAAAAATAAATGCTTTCGAAACTAAAGTGAATAATTTACAAACAGAATATAGAATGAAGGAAGCAAGATATAGATTTTTAGTTGAGACTGAAAAAGAAAAAGAAGGCTATGCAAGAAGTGTAAAAGCTTTATTAGAGGCTATAGAAAAAAATTCTACTTTAAAAAAAGGAGTAAATGGAGTTTTAGCTAATTTAATTTCTGTTGATAGCAAATATGAAATTGCTATAGAAATGGCTTTAGGTGCTACTATACAAAATATTGTTACAGATACAGAAGATGAAGCAAAAAAATTGGTAAATTATTTAAGAGAAAATAACTTAGGTAGAGCATCTTTTTTACCTATTAGTTCAGTAAAAGGTAATAAGTTAGCTAAAATAGATAAAACAGGAATAAATGGTTTTGTAGGAATTGCATCTGATTTAGTAGAAACAAATAAAAAGTATGATGAAATATTACAAAATTTATTAGGAAGAACTGTGATTGTAGAAAACATTGATAATGCAGTTGCTTTAGCTAAAAAGAATAAATATAGTTTCAAAATAGTTACTTTAGAAGGAGATGTTATTAATCCATCTGGTGCAATTTCTGGTGGATCTGTTCAAAAGAAAACAGTTAGCCTACTCGGAAGAGGAAAAGAAATTAAATCCTTAGAAAAAGAACTAAAAAATATTCAAAAGAATATAGAAAAATTACAAGAAGAAGAAAAGGCATACAAAGAGAGTATAAGCGAAGTATTAAACAGTTTTGAAATAGAGCAAAAGAAACTTCAAGTAATTGAGATAACCTATGCAACAGAAAACCAAAAGCAAGAAAATATTAAACTAGAAATATTAAAACAAGAAGCAAAACTTGAAAAAATAAAAGAAGATTTAGAAAAATTAGAGCAAGAAAAAACAGAATGTACGAATAGGCAAAAAGAATATGAAGAAAGAATGCAAACTCTAGAAGAGGAAAATTCTAAGTTAAATTTGGTTATAGAAGAATTTACAAATAGCAATAAAGATAATCAAAAATATATAGACGACTTAAATTTTGACATTACTAATTTAAAAATCTCAGTATCTTCATTTGATGAAAGTGAAACTTCTATTAATGAAATGGTAGATAGAATAAATTCAGATATTGAAAATAATATTAAAAGTATCGAAAATAAAAATAATTTACGAGAACAAATTTCAGTTACTAATAAGGAATTAAAAGAAAAAATAGTATCTATAGAAGAAGCTATTAATAATTTAGAAAAAGAAGTGTTAAATAGTTCTGAAAAAGTAGAAGAGCTAAAAAAAGCAAGAAGCTCTAAAAATGAAAAAATGACAAATATAGAAAAAGAAATCGAAGAGCAGTCAAGCAAAATAGAAGATTTAAAAAATCAAATATCAAAATTGGACGTTAGAAATTCAAAAATAGAATTAGAACTAAATCAAGTGATAAATAGAATGTGGGAAGATTATGAATTAACTCCAAATAATACTGGAGATATAAAAAAAGCAGAAAATCCAGTTGAAATACAAAAAAAGGTAAATGAATTAAGAACTCAAATTAAAGAATTAGGTAGTGTAAATATAGATTCAATACAAGAATATAAAGAGCTAAAAGAGCGCTATGACTTTATGAGTGAACAAAGATTAGATTTAGAAGAATCTAGCAACAAATTAAAAAAAGTTATAAACGAAATGACAAACACTATGAAAGAACAATTTTCTGAACAGTTCAAAATTATAAATAAGAATTTTGGAGAGGTATTTAAAGAATTGTTTGGTGGTGGAAAGGCAGAATTAATTTTATCTGATGAGACTAATATACTAGAGTGTGGCATAGAAATAGAAGTACAACCACCAGGTAAAAAGCTTCAAAATATGATGTTACTATCAGGTGGAGAAAAAGCTTTTACAGCAATAGCTTTACTTTTTGCTATATTAAAAATAAATCCAGCACCATTTTGTGTATTAGATGAAATAGAAGCAGCTTTAGATGATGTAAATGTCTACAGATTTGCAGAATATTTGAAGAAATTTGTTTCAACTACTCAATTTCTTGTAATTACACATAGAAAAGGTACTATGGAGGCAGCAGATACAGTTTATGGAATTACAATGGAGGAAAAGGGTATAAGTAAACTTCTTTCAATGAAATTAGAAAAGTAACTAAAATATTTTTATTTAAATTTTAGCAAAATAGGGGGATTTTGCATATGAATAAACTTTATAAAAAACTTTTTCTATTAGTATTTGTATTTACAATTTTACTAATATTTTCACCAAAGAGTTTTGCAGGAGAACAAACTTTAAACAATTTAGATTTTGATGTAGAGTTATTAGAAAATGGAGATATGCAAGTTACTGAGACTTGGGATATAGAAATTTATGATACTAATACTTTATTTAAAACCTTTAAATATGATACTGATTTATTTGATAATATTTCTGTTGAAGAAATTACTAATGGAAATGAAACAAATTTTACTAGAATTGATGAACTTATGTATCATGTAACGGAGAATTGTTTCTATGCAATGGAAAATGATGATGGATTATTTGAAATTGCATGGGGTGTAGATGTATCTGGTACAGAAGATAAAGTGTATAAAATAAGCTATACTGTGAAGGATATTATAAATGTATACAATGATTGTGCAGAATTATATTGGCAATTTGTAGGAGAAGATTTTGAAATTTTTGCAGATAAAGTGCAAGGAAATATTACACTTCCTTATGGTATTTCAAATATAGATGATTTAAGAGTTTGGGCTCATGGCCCGTTAAATGGAAATATTGAAAAAATATCTGAGAATGAAGTTCATTTTGAAGTTTCTAATTTATCTACAAGTAACTTTTTAGAAGTGAGAATTGCAACTCCTATAAGTGTTTTTGAATTATCTGATAATATAAACAATACTGATAGATTAAATTCGATTATAGCTGAAGAAACAAAATGGGCAGAGGAAGCAAATAGACAAAGAGAAAGAGCTATTTTTGTAGAAAAATGTATTGAGGTAGGAGCTTATGTAGTTGCTGCAATTATGAGTATTATATTTATTTTTAAAATTATTAAAAATGGAAAAAAATTAAAGGAAACTCCAAAGCAAAATCCTACACAGGAAATTAAATATTTTAGAGATATTCCAGATGAAAGATCAACTCCAGCAGAGGTAGGATTTCTATATTATTTTAGAGGAATAACACCAACTGCTAAAATAATTTCTGCAACTATATTAGATTTAGCTCTAAAAGGGATAATTAGTTTTGAAATAAACCAAGAGGATAAAAAAGATATAACTGTAATTATAAATAAAGAAGATAGTTCTCTAAAAGAAGATGAGCAGGAAATACTAAAATACTTAAAGAAAATAGCTAAAAAAGAAAATTCATTTAAAATGAAGGAATTTGAAAAATATTCTAATAAACATCCATCACAAATTACTTCATTAATAGAAAAAATTAATAAGTTTGCAGAAAAAGATAATGTAGAGAACAAAAACTACGATAAAAAAATAGCTAAAAAAGGAAGCGAATATGGACTTTATGGCTTTTTAACTCTATTTAGCAATTTTATTAATATATTTGTAGGTATATATATTGGTATATATGTTTTAATTCCAATAGTTCTATCTATATATTTATTTAGTATATATGTAAGATTATCTTCTCGATTAAATGGTTTAACACAAAAGGGAATTGATAGAAGAGAAGAATGGAAAGGCTTAAAAAAGTATATGGAAGACTTTTCTATGCTAGATGAAAGAGAAGTCCCAGAACTTGTACTTTGGGAAAAATATTTAGTGTATGCAACAGCTTTTGGTATAGCAGAAAAAGTTTTAAAGCAATTAA
>CALXZR010000106.1 GCA_944393295.1 uncultured Clostridia bacterium | reverse complement strand
CTTGCTTTTCCTCTTAATTTTCTTGTAATATCTTGTAATCTAGAAGATAAACCTTCAAAAGCCATTTGCAATTACCTCTCTTTTCTTAAACTAAACAATTTAATTTATTTTTTACATCTTCAAGAATTTTTGCAATTTCTTTATCTGATGAATTTTCTTTTATTTTTGTAATTTCTGATAAAATATTTGCAATTTTTTGTTCTTGCAATAATGTTCTTTTCATAATTCCTAACTTTTCTTCGTATTCGAAAAGTTTATTTTCTCCTTTCTTCAGATTATCTCTAACAGCCTGTCTCGTAATATTTTCATTTTCAGCTATTTCTGATAAAGATAAATCATTATTGTAGTAGTCATCTAACATCTGATATTGCTTCTTAGTCAATAATTTTCCATAAGTCTCTAAAAGAATACTTATTTGAACATTTTTTTCCATCTGACCACTCCTTTAAATGTAATGCTATTATACTTTACACCATTTTTTATTAAATGTCAAGTATTTTTACTTGCTTTTTTTAATTTTTTAAAAATAATTATCTATTAAAAAAGCATATTATAATTTTAAAATTATAATATGCTTTTTTATCTATTTTGTAATTAAAACACCTCTATAACCTGCACTTGTTCCAGAAATACAGTTAAACATATTTTCTGTTGTACCATTCTTTTTTCCGAAAATTATAAACTGATTTGCTGTCATAGATGTAAGTTCAACTTTGTAAGGACTAGAACTTATAAAATTTGTTATTGTACCATCTCCTGTACTTGAAGTATCGTTTATTCCATCTCCTTTTATATAAGTATATGGACTTACTTTTAAGTAATTTGTTATTTTATTTGTATTAGTAGTTGCTGTAGAAACTACTTTTCCTGCTAATAATTCTCCATTTGTTGTACTTAAATCATAAACTCCTGTACAGTTTTTTGTAGAAGACATTGCAGTTTTATTTTTATAAATATTACTTTCTGTTGCATCACCACCAGCTCTACCAGCACCATTAACTGTAACATAAGTTTTATCTTTTCCATAAGTTAAATACAATATAGCTCCATGTTCTGATGGTTTACTTAAATGTGATGAAGTATTTGAAAGTGTAGGTGTTAAAGTAGTCCCGTTTATAATACTTGCTGATGGAACTGATTTTCCACCACTTGATACTTGATACTTATTTATCCAAAATCCTGTAATTTCTTCACTCCACTCACCATTTGAATATTTACCATCTGTTGATGCTGTAAATGCTGGATGAACTGTTTCAGTTGTAGCTAGAGCCTTATTTTCAGTTGTCGTATTTGATATTTCTTTTAAAAACGTTATATTTATCTGTTTGTTACTTTTATCTAAAGAATATGCATATCTTGGTATCCATACCCACCAGTTACCTTGTAAATCCACGGCATTTGCCCATTTTTTAGCATTTTCAGAATAATCGTACCATGTTCCAGAATCTATAGAAGCATTTTGCCAATTACTACCATCCCAATATTTAGCTGTCATACCTTCTGCTAATATTGGCGGATTTACCAGAGTAATTGTTACATCTTTACTAGCTCCTGTTGTAATTCCAGCAACTCTTACTTCATATTCTCCTGCTTCTGATACACTAAAAGCATAATTTGTACCATCTGAACTTTCTACTTTTTTCCAAGTAGTATCTGTTTTCTTTTTATACTCATAATCTATTACATTTACTGTTTGTCCATCTTTTGTAGAAGTCCAATTTAATATAACTTGTGCTGTTAGACCAAAATTTTTTACTGTTGTATTTGTAGTATCATAAGTTGGGCTATTTGCAGGTGTATTTGCTATTATTTTTTGTCCACCTGGCAAATCATATTGAGTATGATACTCTGTTCCATCTATTGTAATTCCTTCTTTTTCAATTACATATCTCGTTCCAAAATTAACTGCAACAGAGATTTCTGTTTGTTCAAAACCACTTAATCCTAACTTTGTTTTTAACTCATCTGTAGTAAAATAATAATAATTATCTGGAGTATCTCCTGCTGCTTCTATAATAGCAACTAATGAAGTTTCTCCTGCAGATAGTTTATTAAAGCCAAGACTTGTTAAATAATCATTTATTGTTGTTGAATCGGTTTTAGATGGCCAATTTTGATATTCATTTACTATAAGATCAACCTTTTCTTGTATTACTTTTAGCTGTGCAACATAGTTTTCAGTTTTCATATTTTTATAAGACTCTATTCCAGAATAAGTTGTCACAGCAGCTAATATGAAAATTAAAATAACTGTTACAACAAGTGAAACTAAGGTAACACCTTTTTCATTTTTCATAAAATAAGGTTTCTCCTTCCTTCTTTTGTTTTATTATTCATTACTTGTATAATATTGACTCATTAACTCATATAGATATTGTGAATAATTAAAAGCTTCATGTGTTTCTGGTATTCCATAATCCACACCATAAGTTTCAACTGTTACATTTTTTATAACAGGCATTGTATTAAATGGATTTATTGTAGTTGCATTATAATCAGTACCAGTTTCTTCAGAGCTTTGCTCTTTTGTATCAGTAGCATAAATAGTCTCTACAATATCCATTCCTTCTACAACTTCTCCAAAAGCTGCATATAAGCCATTTAAATCTGTAGCATCTTGTGTTAATATTGTAAATTGTGAATTTGCTGAATTATAACTTTGTGTAGTTAAATTATTAATTTGCTGTGTATAATCAGCTCTTACCATTGAAACAATACCTTTTTTATGGCTTAAAGTATTTTGATTAAAGTCATTTGCAACGAATTCACCATTTATTTCGTATTCATAATCTGAATCTGAGTCTGCTTCTATACTAGAATTTATAGTACTTAGTTTTGGATTTTCTACATTTCCTTCTGTATTTCTTCCCCAATATTCAGAAAATTCATCTTTTCCATATATTACTTTTCCATTATAGTATCCTGAATTTGCAAGTGCAATAAAGTTTTTTACTGTGTTTGGAGCATATTCTGGATATAACACCATTTTTACATTTCCATAACCTTCTATTTCAAAAGTTACTTCTGGATTTTTTACTTCTTGAGTAAGATATCTTACAGCACCATATATAACTCCACCTATTAAAATTAATACTAATATAGCAACAATTAGCCAAACAATACTTTGTGTTTTTTTGCTCATTTTTTCCTACACCTTGCACATAATATACTTATAAGTTTTATTTCATATTCTAAGCATATTATGCTTCCCTTTCTTTCTAATTTTAGTGCTTTTATTTTAATCCTAAATATTTCATAGCATCAATTATATTCTTTGCGCCTATTATATCTAAATTAAACTTTTCTTTCAATAGTTTTTTATTACTTTCTGGAATAATACAAGTTTTATATCCTAATTTTTCTGCTTCTTTAATTCTTTTTTCTATCATATTAACAGAACGAATTTCTCCTGTAAGTCCAACTTCTCCTATTGCAACAACATCTTCTTTTATACTTATATTTTTAAAAATTGATGCTGTAGCTAGTATTATTCCTAAATCTAAAGCAGGCTCATTTACTTTTATTCCACCTACTATATTTAAATATATATCTTGAGACCCCAAATTTAATCCAGCTCTTTTTTCTAAAACAGCCATTAATAGGGTTAATCTATTGTAATCTATTCCTATAGCATTTCTTCTTGGTATACCGAAGACACTAGGAACAGAAAGAGCTTGCAGTTCTAATAACAAAGGTCTTGTTCCTTCTAAACTTACTACAATAATAGAACCAGGAGGGTTTCCTTGCCTTTCTGAAATTAAAATTGATGAAGGATTTTTTATTTCCACCAAACCTTCATTTTGCATTTCAAACATACCAATTTCATTAGTTGAACCAAATCTATTTTTTACACCTCTTAAAATTCTATAAGAAAAGTATCTTTCTCCTTCTAAATAAAGAACTGTATCGACCATATGCTCTAAAACTCTTGGTCCTGCAATATTTCCATCTTTCGTAACATGCCCAATTATAATTGTAGTAATATTTGCCTGTTTACACATTTTCATTATTCTTGCCGTAATTTCTCTTACTTGGCTTACACTACCAGGTGCTGAAGTTATTTCTTCCGAATACATAGTTTGAACAGAATCTATTATTACAAATTTTGGAGCATATTTATCTATTGCATATTCAACATTATCTATATCTGTTTCGGCTAAAAATAATATATTATCCTTTTTTATTCCTAGCCTATCTGCTCTTAGTTTAATTTGTTCTGCTGATTCTTCACCAGAAACATATAAAATTTTTCCGTCTACTTGAACTTCATTGGAAATTTGCAAAATTAGTGTAGATTTTCCTATTCCTGGTTCTCCTCCAAGAAGTGTTAGTGAACCTTCTACAAAACCTCCTCCAAGAACTCTATCTAATTCGTCAGTTCCAGTTTTTATTCTAATTGTAGTCTTTTTTTCAACATTATTTAAAGAAACAGGTTCACTTCTCTCCTTCTTTTTTTCCTTACCAGATGTAGTTACAATTGCTTTTTCTTCAACAAAAGTATTCCAATTGTTACAAGCTGGGCATTTTCCTAGCCATTTACTTGACTCATAACCGCATTCATTACAAACAAAAACGGTACTATTTTTTTTTGCCATTTAAACATCCTTTCTTAAATCCAGCCCTCTTCTAAAAGTTTCTTTAAAGTTACTACATACATAGCATGACTCCATGTCAAACCTATTACCCAGGCTGGTTTCATAGCATCATTATTTACTTGCTCTCCTAATAAATTTAGATTTGATGCTGATTTTGTAGCAAAATTAAAACATTCTAAAGCTTTTGCTTTGTCTTTTGCAATTAAATAATAACATGACATCCATAAAGTTGCAATAGGCCAAGGATTATATCCACCCATATATGTATCTCCTTCATATCTTACATAGCCACCTGTATATGTTCTTATTGTCATATTTATTTTTTCAATTGTATTTTGCATATTTTTATCTTCTGTAGAAAACATTCCAAATGGATAAACAGTTCCTATTATGCTAATATCAATTTTTTCATCATCTTCATTTCTTACAAAACTCTTTTTGTCTTCTTTATAAAAATGTGCTAAAACAAATTCTTTTATTTTTTTCTGTCTTTCCTCATAATATTGTATTTTAGATGGTATATTCATACTTTTAACCTTTGAAGCTTCTAAAACATCTTTTACATTTTCATAAATCTTTATCATAGAATAATAAGCTGAATAAATTGAAGAAACTGAATATATGCTATAGCCTTCATATTCTTCCCATAAATCATAACTTTTTTTCAATTTATTTCCATCTTCTAACATATTATCTATATATTTTTCTAAGAAACTCATTGCATTTTCACACATTTTTAAAGTTTCTTTTAAAAATTTCTTGTCTTTAGTTACTTTATAATGATGATATACTCCATAAACAACACTTGCTGTTTCATCTATTTGATATCCCCAACATGGTGCTAAACTACCATCTGTATAGAATCTCTGCTCCCACATTCCATTTTTGCTCTGTGTTTTTTTGCAGAATATTCTATAAAATTTTTCCGTCTCTTCTTGCATACCAACAATATCAAAAGCTTTTGTAATAAATACTGCATCTCTAGTCCAACAATATGAATATCTACCACATTTAGTTTTTTGTTCATCTACCTCTATTCCTGCTGATATTCCTCCTGTCTCTTTATTTGTAAGTAGAGAAAATAACAAAATACTTCTATTGTAATTTCTTTTTATTTGTTCATCTAATTTCTTTTTATTTATTCCTAATTTGTCGTGTTCTTTTACAAACTTTTGCCAATATTTTTTTGTGTTTTCTAGCTCTAAATTTACATCTAGTTTTTTTAATTTTTCAATCTCTGTATCTAAATCATTTAATAAACTTTTTTGTTTATTCGGATTTATATATATATATAGTGAAAAAGTTTTTTCTTCATTTGGTTTTAATGTACCAATATCATAGCTAATTCCTGATACTGATGACATTCCTATATAATCTTTTCCTTTAATTACTCCATCTGAAAAATTTCTATCTATATCATTTACTTGGCTAGATAAAAGCTGATCTTTAGAAAATGTACATACAGAATAATCATGATTATACTGAATTAAACAATTATTTTTTATATACCCACAAGTATCATTATTCAAATTTGTAATTACTTTTGAATACTCTAATAAATTTATACTTAAATCTATTTTTCCAATATTTTTAAAAGTATATTGTTTTATTAAAACATCATTAGCAATAGGAACAAAATCAATTTGTGTAATTTGTAAATTAAAATAGCTATTTAATATTTTTGTTTTTAAAATATTTGTATTTTCTAAATATTCTTGTTCATAGCTATTATTTATATCATTATGCAAATAAATCAAAGCAGAATCATTAATTTTTACACCTATATAGAATTCTTCAAAAAATTGCTTATAATCTATTGTTGGATAATATAATCTTAAAAGCTCTCCTGTTTTTGAAAAACTAGCAGTTACTCTTCCATTTCCAACAAAAGCATCGTTAAAATACTTTGTTTTCAAAATAGTTCCCCCTTAGAATAATAAATTATTTCATCATATTCTTTACTTGTAATTGAATTTCTTTGATTTTTTCACTTAAAAGTCTGATTTCTTCATCTTGTGCAATAAAGTTTTCTTCTTTTACAGTATTTTCTAATTCTAAAATTTCATCTTTCATTTGCTCTATTCTATCTAATACATCCATGCGTAAAATTTCTTTATCAAATTCTGCAATTTTATTAGATTTTTCAAGCTCAACAGGCATTTCTGCACCAAGTTCAAATGTTTGTCCAAATTCTGGAATAGTAACTTTAGTACCTGGATTTTCTTCTATTTTTTGTTTTAAAACCTCTTGTCCTTCTGGCTCACCATGAACTAAAAAGATATGCTTTGGTTGATTTGTAAAAGAATAAACAAAATTTAAAAGCCACTCTTGATCTGCATGTCCAGAATATCCTTCTATATATTCTACCCTTGCATTTACAGCAATTTCTTCTCCAAATATTTTTACTTTTTTAGCTCCATCTACTATACTTCTACCTAGAGTTCCTGGTGCTTGGTATCCAACAAATAAGATTGTACTATTTGGATTCCATAAATTATGTTTTAAATGATGTTTAATTCTTCCAACATCACACATTCCACTTGCAGAAATTATAATACAAGGCTCATTTGATTCATTTAGTGCTTTTGATTCGTCTGCAGTTCTAGTAAATTTAAGTCCAGGGAATTCTAATGGATTATCTCCAGATTTTATTTTTTCTTGTATTTCATCTTCAAATAATTCTGTATTCTTTTTAAATATTTCAGTTGCAGAAATAGCAAGTGGACTATCTACATAAACAGGTACATTCATTATAGTTTTATATTTTTTTGCAAATTCTGGATCTTGTCCTTTTTCTTGTTTTAGTTTATCAATTTCATATAAAATTTCTTGAGTTCTTCCTACTGCAAAAGATGGAATTACAACAGTTCCACCACCATCCAATGTTTCAGAAACAATATTTAAAAACATTTCAGCTTTATCATCGTTTCTCATATGAAGTCGATTTCCATAAGTTGATTCCATTATTAAATAATCTGCATTGCTAATCATTGTTGGAGCATCTAAAAGAGGTAAATCATTATTTCCTAAATCTCCCGTAAATACGGCTTTCGTTGTTTTACCATTTTCAGTTGCCCAAATTTCAATTATTGCAGAACCAAGCATATGTCCTGCATCATTAAATCTAACACTTATTTCATCTGTTATATCTACAATTTCATCATAATCTACTGGTCTAAATAATTCTAAACATTTAAAAGCCTCTTCTGCTGTATATAAAGGTGGTAAATCTGGTTTTCCTTCTCTTTTTCTTTTTCTATTCTTCCATTCAATTTCAGTTTCTTGTATATGACCACTATCTGGTAACATAATAGAGCATAGGTCGCAAGTTGCTTTTGTAGCATAAATGTTTTTTCTATACCCTTCATTGTATAATTTTGGAATTCTTCCAGAATGATCTATATGTGCATGTGTTAGTAATACAAAATCAATCTCATTTACATCATATAAAAATGGATCTGAATTTTCTAATTCTTGACTTGCTTTTCCTTGATACATTCCACAATCTACTAAAAATTTTTTACCTGCTACCTCTACTAAAAAATTTGAGCCAGTTACAGTCTTTGCTGCTCCTAAAAAAGTAATTTTCATTAGTACCTCCTATTCTATTTTGGGATGTTTCAATTCACCAACCTTTTTTGGAAAGTGTCCTAAAACATTTAAATAAATAACTTAATCATTTTTTTTTGCTTCACTTCTAAATCTTTTTTTCCATTTGGCAAATCTATAATTTCTTCTTTTTCATATACATCCTTATCAAAAACTCTAACTAATAATTTGCCTTCTTTATTTATATTGAAAGATAGATTTATTTCTTTTAATTCAATAATATTGGTATTTAAAGCTATTTTAATAATATTGAAATTCAAAGCAATATCCATACTTATTATTTTTAAAATTCCTATTTTACAAGCTTTTGTAACTGCTTTTTTTAAAATAGCATCTACAGCATTATTAATTTTTGAAATATCTTCTATTTTTTTATTTGGACTTATATTGATTTTTTTATAATATCTAAGTTCATAAATTATATCTATTATCTCTGAATTTGTAGTAAATTGGTTTAATTTTTTTTCAAAAAGCTTTAAAAATTCAAGTTGGGATTTTGTAATTAAAGTTTCTAATCTTTCGTTATTAGAATAAACTTCAAAAATTTCTTCTAAAGCTTCTTTTCTTTTTAAATATAATATTGGATTTTGCAAGTCATTTAAATCTTTTATTTTCTGAGCACATTCTTCTCTTTCTCTAATAATCATATTCCTAAAAGTCTTTATATTAGTGATTTTTTTATCATCTTCTAATTTATTATTAAAATCTTCAAATTCTTTAATTAATAAATCATCATCATTTAATATATAATCAATTTCTTGCACACGGTTAGTACATTCACGTTTTTTATTTTTTACATCTAAGAGATATTTTTCTCTATTATTCATTTTAGCAAGTTCTTCTTTTTTTTCCAAAAGTGCTGGTTCTAACTTTTCAACTTCTTCTTTACTTGCATTTCTATAAAGAAGTTTTTGTATTTCTAATAAATATTTATTTCTTTTATCTAAGTTTTCAATACTATATTGGAATTCTTCTAAATAACTAATTCTTGTAGATGAGCTATTTCTCCAATCGTACAAAAATTTCTCACCAAATATGCATAATATATTTTGATAAATTAAGTTTGATATAAAAGGTGTATTTTCTTTAGGTGAATTATCCCAAGACCACCCATTAAAATCTAATAAAATCGATACATTATTATAATTAAATCCTTCTACTAACATATTTTGTAAAAGATTTTTAAAAATATAATTATTTTCAATAAAGAAATATTTTGGAATAATATCAGAAACTGCATATAAAAAAGCTATTTCTGTTGGATAGGAAAGTATACTTCTTTCCCTATCATTTGTTAGAGCATATACTTTATGTTTCTTTAATATTTCAGCCTCTTTAGTTTCTGGCTCAACAACTTGTATATGTTCACAATAATTTTTTATAGTATCTATTATTTCTTCTAAAAAATCATCTTTATTTCTAACTGTTCTTTTAATTTCTATATAATCTGGATATGCTATTTCTAATTTATAAATCATATTAAGCCATAGATTTTTTATGTTAGAAGAAAAATATTTCTTATCTAATACAGCTTCTAATATTTCATTATAATCTTTCAGTTTAGAAAATAATTTCAATTTCTTAGCTTCCTTTCAAAAATTTAAACTTCATCACCATGCTCAGCTTCAAACTCTTCCATCTGCATTTTTTGCTCTTGCCATTGTTCTTTTGTAATTAAAACTTTTCTTGGTTTGCTTCCTTCAAAAGCCGAAATAATTCCTCTTGCTTCCATTTGATCAATTATTCTTCCAGCTCTAGCATAACCAACTTTAAATCTTCTTTGTATAAAAACAGTTGATGCCTGTCCTTTTTCTACAACTAAATCTATTGCATCCATTAAATATTCATCGCAATCATCTTCTTGGTTTTCTTCATCAATTTCTTTATCAGATTTATTCGCATTTTCTATTTGCTCTATAATATCATCATTATATTTAAATTCACCTGTTGAAGATTTAATAAAATCAACAATTTTTTCAACTTCACTATCTGATACAAACGCTCCTTGAACTCTAACAGGTTTTGAAGCTCCTATAGGATAGAATAACATATCACCTTTTCCTAACAACTTTTCTGCACCAGCCATATCTAATATTGTTCTTGAATCTATTTGAGATGAAACAGCAAATGCAATTCTTGATGGAATATTTGCTTTTATTATACCTGTAATTACATCAACAGAAGGTCTTTGTGTTGCAATTACTAAATGCATACCAGCAGCTCTAGCTTTTTGTGCTAATCTACAAATTGAATCCTCTACATCTTTAGCTGCTACCATCATTAAATCAGCAAGCTCATCTATGATAATTACTATCTGAGGTAATTTACCTTCTTCTCCTTCTCTTGCTAAAGCTTCATTATAACCTTTTAGATCTCTTACTCCTTTTTCAGCAAAACTTGCATATCTATTTTCCATTTCTTGAACAGCCCAAGCTAAAGCTCCTGCTGCTTTTTTAGGGTCTGTCACAACCGGAATTAAAAGATGTGGTATTCCATTATAAACAGAAAGCTCAACTACTTTTGGATCTACCATTAAAAGCCTAACTTCACTTGGTTTTGCCTTATATAAAATGCTTGCTATTAAAGTATTAATACATACAGATTTTCCAGAACCTGTTGAACCTGCAATTAATACGTGAGGCATTTTTCCTATATTTGCAATAACAATTTCTCCAGCTATATTTTTTCCAAGTCCCATAGAAAGTTTTGATTCAGATTCTTTAAACTCTTTTGATTCTACTACATCTCTAAAATGAACAACTTCCTTCTCAACATTTGGAATTTCTATTCCAACAGCCTGTTTACCTGGTATTGGTGCTTCGATTCTTATACTTTCTGCAGCTAAATTTAATGCTATATCATCAGCTAATTTTGCTATTTTACTAACTCTTACACCTTCTGCTGGCTTTAATTCATATCTTGTAATAGCAGGTCCTACAGAAACATTTTCTACTTTTGCAGAAACACCAAAACTATATAAAGTTCTTTGAAGTTTTGTAGCAGTATCTGTTAATGCTCTTTTTCCACCTTTTACAGTTTTTGATGTTCCTTGTTTTAATATTTCTACTGGTGGAAATTCATAATCTTCATCTTCTACTATTGTTGCATTATGTTCTAAATTTAATACTTGTTTTGTTTTATCTTCTTTAGTTTCTTGTTCTTGAACAAAATAATCATTTATTTCGTTAGGATTCATTTCTTCAGCTATTTCTTTATTATCTACTTTAGATTCCCCATTTGATTTATCTTTATTTCCAAATATACTAAATCTTGATTTCTTACCTTCTGATAAGTTTTCTCCATCTTTATCATCATGTAAATTAATAGTTATTTGATTTTCATCAACAGGTGCTGGTATTTCTTGTTTTCTAACGTGCTCTTTATTAATTTCATTTTCTTCTACTGCTGCCTTTTCTCTTTGTTTTCTTCTCTTATTTCTTCTCTCTATTAATTCTTCATATTGTTCTTCGCGTTCTTCTCTTCTTTCTTCAACAGCTTCCATTATATTTAAAATAATTTCTGAAGGTTGTATACCAAAAGTAAATACTAGTAGAATAATAGCAATACCAATAGTTGCTACTGCAGCGCCAAACATTCCTAGCAATTGAATTAAAGGATAGCTAATTACAGCACCAACAACTCCTCCTCCAATATTTCTTTCACCTAAAGAATATGCAACCTCTAAAACTTCACTAAATTCACTCTCTATATTTATAGCACCTTTAGAAATCTGATATATTGTTAGCATCCCTGCAATACATGCTAAAAATACAGCATATTGAAAAAGTTTTGATACTAAATAATTTCTATCTTCTTTTGCTATACAAAAAGCAATAGCAATTGTACCAATTGGAATAATATATTTGATAAAACCTATAATTCCACCTAACATTGGACTTAGTACTTCACCAATTGCACCATTTTCACCATAAATTAATATAAATAGTAATATACTTATAACTAATAATACTATTACAGCTAAATCTATATTTCCTTTAGAATTTTTTGTTGATTTCTTTTTACGTTTTCTTCCCAAAATCATTCCCCCTAGCTAAACCTTAAAAAAGCCACAATCCGAATCAATATAATAATTATTGATTTTGATTCTGGCTTTTAACTTCTATTTAAGTTCTTTCCTATTATTTTGTATTGTTTCTAAATTATTTTGTAAAGATACTTCTACATTACCTAAAGATTCTGCAAGTTTAGAAAGTGAATCTTCAATATTTGCTAATATTCCATCTACATACTTGTTTGTATCTTTCATAACTTCTCTATACATATCATTTGCTTCTGCTATTATTTCAGTTTTCTTATCATAAGCTTTTTTAGTAATCTCATGTTCATCAATCATTGATATTATTCTATTTTCAGCTTCTTTTACTATATCGTCGGCATCTTTTTGAGCCTCAGCTATAATTCTTTCTCTTTCTTCTTTAATCCATTTTGCCTGTTTTAATTCATCCGGTAATTTTAAACGGATCTCTTTTATAATATCCAATATAACTGCTCTCTCTACCATGCATTTGTCTGTAAAAGGTACAGATTTACTTTTTTCTAAAATATCTTCTAATGTTTCTAACAATGTAAAGATTTCCATCTTTTACCCCTTTCGTCTCAAAAATATGAGATAAACTCTTCCGTATTTCCTTTCGTCATATATTGCCTCTAAACTCCCCTCCAAATTTTTATGTACCTTTTCTTTATTGTCTGTTTCCAATACAATAATTCCATTTTCGGCAAGTAATCCATATTCAAAAATTTTTTCTGCAGCTAATTCTGCATAATTAGATTCATACGGCGGATCCAGAAATATAATATCAAACTTTTTATTTTTATTATATAATTCTAACAAAGCTTTTTCATAACTTTTATTAATAACATTTGTTACATTTTCAAGCTTCATTTTGTTTATATTTTTTTTAATAATATTTATAGCACTTATTGAATTATCACATAGATAAGCCTCTTTGGCTCCTCTACTCAAAGATTCTAATGCTAAAGCTCCACTACCAGCAAATAAATCTAATACAACTGCATCTTCTAACTTTAACATAAGTATATTAAATAAAGCCTCCTTTACTCTATCTAAAGTTGGTCTTGTATTTAATCCTTCTAATGTAAATAGCTTAGTTCCTCTATGCTTTCCACTAATAATTCTCATAAGTATTCCTCTACTATTATATATTTATATTTTATTCAAAATCTACAATAAGTCAATAATATTAACGCAAATGTAATACATACTTAATTTTTTTGTAATAAATTTAGCATAAAATGTTAATAAGAAATAAGGAAAATTTTGCACAAAAAAGACTCACCTTTTAAGCGAGCCCCAAAAAATTTATTTTATTGTTCTTCATTTTTTCTATCTTCTTGTATCATTTCTAATTGTGCTATTAATAAAGCTTCCATTTTTGCTTTAGTTACTTCGAAGCTTTTTTTCATTTCTTCAATTTTCTTTGTAACTTCGTATTCTTGTTTATTTAATTCATCTACTGATCTTCTAGCTTCTGATTGAGCATCTCGAATAATTTGTTCAGCTTGTTTTTCTGCTGTGGTTTTTATATCACTAGCAGCAGTTTGAGCTACAACTAATGTATTTTGTAAAGTATGTTCCATTTGTCTATATTGTTCTAAGTCTTTATTCATTTTCTCAATCTTGTCCTTGAACTCAGCATTTTCTCTGTACAATTTTTCGTAGTCAGCTATTAACTGATCTAAAAAATCATCTACCTCATCAACATTATAGCCTTTGATAGTTTTAGAAAATCTGATGTTATCTATTTCTGAAGGTGCTAACATCTATTAAATTCCTCCCTGCGATTCTTATTTTATCCATGAAGCAGAAAATTTGCTTTCTATTTTCTCTTTAGTAGCTTCGTTAATTATATCGTAATTAAATGGAGCAACAACAAATATTGAATTAGATACTTTTTCAATATGTCCATCCAAAGCTTTAATTGCACCACCAACAACATCTACAATTCTTCTAGCAACATCTTTGCTAACATATTCTAGATTAATAACAACTGCATTTTTTTCTTTCAATTGATTTATAATTTCATCAACTTGATCAAAATTAGTTGGTTTTGAAATTTTCATTTTTATCTGTTGTGGTTGTGGCATGCTCACTATTTTACTTTTTCTTTTGAATGGATTTATTCCTTCTATTCCACCCATTGTTTCTGGTTCCTCATCATAACCATATACTTCATTGATATTCTCTTCTGGCTCATTTTCTGGTTCTGCTTCTGATTCTCCCCAGAAATAATTTACAAATTTTTTAATTGCTGTTGTTCCTGCCATTTCTTTTTAGACCCTCCTAAATTTTACTTTTCATTCGTAGCTTTTTATGAATATAGTATCTTACTATTTTTTGTCAATGTCAAGCATTTTTTTGTAATGTTATACAAAAATAATCTTTTTGTAATATTAAAGTTACATTTATTATATATGTATGAATATACTAAAATATTCCTATTAGTTTGAATGTAAAACAATTTCATCATACAATTTTAAATTTAAATCATTCAATTCGTCTATTTCTTCTTCTGTATATCCTAAATCTACTAGTTCATCCTCTTTATAATTACGAATTATTGAATATGTTTCATTTTGTCTTTCAACTTTTACTAAAATTTTTTCTGTAAAACCTGCTTTATTTCTTTCTATATAATTTTTATCTCCTTCTGTAATTATAGCATCATTGCTTACTTTAAAACCTGTATAATTCCACCAAATTATATCTAAAGAAATTTTTCTGTATTCAATCAATTTTTCAACATCTTCTTTTATTTCGAAAACAATAATTTTTCCATCTTCATTAGCCTCAGATGTATAAACAATATTAGCTTCTATTTCATCACTATTAGATAATCTCAAATCTATATTTTCTCCAACTTTAGCATTTAAAGCTCTTTCTGTATTCATACAAACTGCTATATAGCATACATAATTATCTATAACTTTTCCTTTTTCATTACTTTGTGGAATTACAGCACCAACTTTTAAATCAAAACTATCTAATAGTTCTTTATTTAAATAGCTAAAATCACCTACTTTTAAAACATCTTCTAATCCATCAACTCTATAAGAAACTAATCCGGATATATCTGACTTAACTATCTCTGAGCTTGAATTTAGCTGTTGTTCTAAAGTTGCTCTTTGTTCTATTAAAGCTTTTACTTGTGAGCCAGCAGGACTTGCTTCTCCTGTCAATTGTGCTTTTTCAGAAATAAAACTTTCTATTTTCTTTTTATATTCTTGAATCTTTTGTATTTCATTTAAGTTATACATATCTTCAATATTTACTTCTATTTGTCCTTCTAGGTTTACTATATCACTTGATCCATTTGATAATATCTTTAAGCCACTATTTGCAATAGCTTCATTTATCTGTGTATCTAAATCTGAGATTTGATTAACCAAATCTTCTTCACCATCTGAATAATATCTAAAAACATTTTCTCCTTTGGCAACTCTTTCGTTTTCTGAAATAATTTGAACCATTCCATTTTTATAATTTGTACCTTGAAGCACGGTTTCATCTCTGATTATGTAACCGTTCGGCTGACTCTTCATAAGAAATTGAACCTTTTTCCAGCATAAAAACATCTATTGGATTTCTTAAAATTTTTGTACTACTCGTTACAAAAAAAATAATAATAGCCATGAAAAAAATTGTTCCAAATACTTTAAATATATTCAATTTGCTAGCGTTCTTTTTGCTCAACTATTATATACCTCCCAAACTAAAGGGCCTTTAATATAATATCTATATTCTTTTGTATTCCCTCTTCAGAATTTAACCAAATAAAACTTTTATCTTTTCTAAACCATGTTAACTGTCTTTTTGCATAATGTCTACTTTCTTGTTTTATTTTTTCAATCATTTCGTCTTTACTTATTTTTCCTTTTAAATATTCAACTACTTCTTTATAGCCTAGTCCTTGCATAGCAGTAGGAAATTCCTTATATTTATTATATATTCCTTCTACTTCTTCAATAAGTCCTTTTTCTATCATTAAATCTACTCTTTTGTTTATTCTTTCGTATAATTTTTGTCTATCCATATTTACAATAAAAACTTTATAATCATATTCTATTTCTTTTTGTCTAGATAAAATTTCTTGCTCAGTTTTATTTTTACCTGTAGCATGAAATATTTCTAATACTCTTATAATTCTTTTTTTATCATTTTTAGAAATTATTTTCATAGCTTCTGGATCTATTTTTATTGCTTCATTATATATCTCTTCCAGACCTTCAATAGTTTCAGCTTTATTCATTAATTTATTGCGATACTCAATATCAAAGTCCATATCTTGATATTCAATACCATAAATTAAAGAGTTTACATATAATCCTGTTCCTCCTACTATTATTGGTATTTTTCCCTTTGATAAAATTTCTTTTATTGCAACTTCACTATCTTTCTTAAAATCAGAAACTGTATACCTTTTATCCGGCAAAACAATATCAATTAAATAGTGCTTTATTTCTCCAGCTTCCTCTTTTGTAACTTTTGCAGTTCCTATATTCATTTCTTTATAAATTTGCATAGAATCACAAGAAATAATTTCTCCATTTATTTTTCTTGCAAGTTCTATTGAAAGTGCTGTTTTTCCGTGACGCTGTAGGACCTGCTATTACAACAATTTTAGGTTTCATATTTTCCTACCTTTATTTCTATCTTCTACTAAATCTTTTTTCTAAATCATATCTTGTCATTTTTATAGCTGTTGGTCTTCCATGTGGACAAGTAAAAGGGTTTTCAATAGATAATAGTCTTTGTAATAGACTATCAACTTCTCTTTCATCTAATTTTTTATTAGCTTTAACAGCTGACTTGCAGGCAACTGTCGCAATAAATTTATCTTCTTTTTCTTGTCTAGCAGTAACTGCTACTGTATCTATTTCGTCTAAAACCTCCAAAAACAATTGCTTTGTATTTAATTTTTCACACATACTAGGTACTGCAGTTAGTTTTATTGTATTTTCACCAAATTCCTCAAAAGCAAAGCCTGCTTTTTCAAACATTTCTTCATTTTGTTTTGCTATAAACATTTCTTTATGTGTTAAAGTAATAATATCTGGTAATAGCAAAACTTGAGAATCTTTTTCTTCATTACTATAATAATTAGCCTTAACTTTTTCATACATAATTCTCTCATGCGCAGCATGTTGGTCAATAATGTACATTTCATTTGCTATTTCAATTATTATATAAGTTGAAAAAACTATTCCAATAAATTTATAATTTACTTTATTTTTAAACTCATCTGTTTCAAAAACACTCTCATTTTCTTGATTTGCATATTTAAAGTCTTTAGAAGCATCAAGTTCTTTTTCTTCTAATTCTTTTTCTTTACGAATAGCAAATGGCTCTACTCCAAAAGTTTTCTTATACATTTCTTCAAAATCTTTTGGAAGCTCTGTTTCATTCATTGCTTCTCTTACTTTACTTGTATCTATAATTTGAGTATCTTGCATATTTTCTTTTAATTTTTGTTCTAATAATTTAGCTGTTATACTCTCGAAAGAAGGAGTTTGTACATTTTCTTTATTTTCTACTTTTTCTTCCTTCTCTACTACATCAATTTCAGCAGTATGTTCTTTAAAGGCTTCATCTTTATTTTCTTTTTTGATATTATTTGTATCTATAATTTGAGTCTCTTGATTATTTTCTATTTTTATGCTATCTAAAATTTGAGTTTTTTGCATATTAGTTGTAGCAACTGGATCCAATTTTTGAGTAATTTCATTATTTTCTATTTTAGGTTGCTCTTGTTTTACAGTATCTATTATTTGAGTTTCTTCTTTGTCTATATTTTCAACATTTTTCGTACTTTCAATAATTTGAGTTACAGCATTTTTTAAATCTGAATTTATATTAAAATCTAATTCTTTAGTATTCTCTTTTTTATCAGCATTAATATCTTCTTTTTCTTCTATAGCTTCACTACTTGTTGCAACAACTTCTTCTTTATTGTAATTATATCTTTCTTCTTTTCTTTTTTCATAAATTTCTTTTAAAGGATTTTCAGTTTGTTCTTCTATTTCTTCTTTTTTATCTTTTAATATTTTCTTAAATAATCCTCCAAATCCTGTATTCTTTGAATATTTTTCATTACTTTCTGATAATTCCATTTTTGGAGTTTCTTCTTTTATTTCAATATTATTCACATTTTCTGTATTAACTTTTTCGTAATCATCCTTTTTTTCAATCTCTTGAACTACTGCTGGCTTACTTTCTACTATAGCTGGTTGTTCCAAATTTGCAACAAGTTCAGTACTTCCTAATCCTGATTTTATAGCATGATAAATTGCTTTAAAAACTAAATTTTCCTCTTGAAATCTAACCTCTAATTTTGCAGGATGTACGTTAACATCTACTTTTTTTGGATCTATTTCTAAATTTAAAATTAAAAATCCAAATTTTCCTATTGGTACTATTCCTTTATAAGCTTGGTCTGCAGCAGCTGTTAAATTTTTGTCTTTAATATATCTATTATTAACAAAAAATAATTGATTGCTTCTATTATTTCTTGCTATTTCAGGCTTTCCTACAACACCTGTAACTCTCATATCTTCATAAGTATAATCTATATCTATAATTCCATTTGCAATATCTTTTCCATATATACTATATATAACAGATTTTGCATCACCATTTCCTGGAGTATGTAACAAAGTTTTTCCATTACTAATAAGAGTAATTGCAACATCTTTATTTACTAAAGCAATTCTAGTTACTGCATCTTCAATATATCCTGTTTCTGTATAGTCTTTTTTTAGGAATTTATAACGTACAGGCGTATTATAGAAAAGATTTTCAACAGTAATTTTTGTTCCAACTGGAGATCCAACTTCTGTTTTTTCTAGGACTTCTCCACCTTCTATTACAATTTTATTTCCTATTTCACTATTCATTCTTTTAGAAATCATTTCAACCTTTGCTATAGCAGCTATACTTGCTAAAGCTTCGCCTCTAAATCCCATTGATTTAACAGTTGCTAAATCTTCTGCTTTTCTTATTTTACTTGTAGCATGACGTTCAAAAGCTATCTCCATATCATCAGCCGCAATTCCAGAGCCATCATCTGTAATTCTAATTAATGTTATTCCACCATTTTTTATTTCTATAGTTACATTTTTTGCACCTGCATCAATTGAATTCTCTAACATTTCTTTTACAACAGAAGCTGGTCTTTCAATAACTTCTCCTGCAGCAATTTGGTTAATTGTTAGATCATCTAAAAGTACTATATTACCCATTTAAAATTCCTCCATTTTTTTGCTTTTTACACAAGGTCAAAATATTTTGTTTAATTATATCATTAAATACTATTTTTGTGTATATAAAATTAGAAAAAAAGAAGTAGAATTTTATTCTACTTCTTTTAATTTATGGTTCCCATCTTACAGTAATTCCTGAAACATTACTCCATGGCGCTCCTGCTATGCTGTTTTCTGATTTTTTTACGATTATTTCTTTTAAGTTAGTGCAATTGTGAAAAGCTCCATCAATAGTATCTGTTTGTGGTGATATGTATTCGACATTACTTGGTATCGTTACTGTTGTAATATTACATTTTCTGAAAATATCTTGATCTATTCTCTTTACTTTATTTCCAATATAAATATTTTCTATATTATTATTTTTTGTATTATCAGTAGGCTGAAATGGATAATAACAAAATCCATTGGCAAAAATATACTCTGTAGAACAATCTATTGCATTATAATATAAAGTATTAATATTATCGCAAGCTACAAAAGCCCATGCAGCTATAGATTTTAAACTTTCTGGTAAAGTAATCTCTGTAATTGCAATTCCATAAAAAGCTTGTTCTTTAATATCCTCTACACCATTTCCTAAATCTAAATATCTTATGCTTTGTGATTTATAAAAAGCAAATGGTTTTATCTCTTTCACAGAATCTGGTAATTTTATACTTTCAACACTACTTAAAAGAGCGAATGCACCTTCTGGTATTTTTTCTACTTTATCTCCTATTGTTATTTTACTTAAAGTTGTATCACCACTAAATATAGGATATATTGTATTTCCATATATAGCAATATATTCACAATTTATTGCATTGTAATTTACTTCTACCAATTTTGTACAGTTTGAAAAAGCATTTTGTCCTATTTTTTTCACATTTTCTGGTATTGTTAAACTTGATATATTAGTTTTTGAAAAAGCTAATGCTCCTATTTCTTCTACTTGATTATTTAAAGTTATATTGTTTAAATTAGAATTGTAATAAAAAGCATAATTTTCTATTGTTTTTATAGAAGCTGGCAAAATAATACTTGTTACATTATCTAAACATGAAAACATTCCTTCTGGTATTTTTTCTACTCTATTTCCTATATTTATTGTTTGCAACACATTATTTCTTCCACCAGATAGTACTGCAATTGGATAAATATAATCACTAACACCATCATACTCACAATTTATTGCATTATAATTTATAGTTTTTAAATTTGTGCAATCTTCAAAAATATTTATACCTATTTTAGTTACACTTTCTGGAATAGTTACATTACTTATTCCTGTATTAGCAAAAGCTACTGCTCCTATTTCCTCTACTTGATTTCCTAAAACAATATACTTAAGTTCATTGCAAAATACAAAAGAATACGCACCTATATATTTTACAGAATCCGGAACAATAACAGTTTCCATTTTACAGCTTTGGAAAAAATAATTAGGTATGCTTTCCACTTCTGGTCCTATATTTATATTTGTAACATTAGAATTTCTAAAACCAGCAGAATAGTCACCTTCAACATAGAATTCATAATTAGCATTGACAGCATTATAATTAACAGTATTTAGTTTTGTCAATCCAGAAGCAAAATAGGGATGATAAACTTCAAGAGTTTTAGGTAGTGTAATACTTTCTGTTTCTGTAAATTTAGAAAAAACCTGAAACCCTATTGATGTAATTCCTTCTTCTATAATTATTTCTTTTACTAAACTTGCATTTTCCATTTGAAATGAACTCTCAGTAATTCCTCCGGTTCCGTCTTATTCTTAAGCTATAATTTCCATCTGCTTCTTGCACAATATATGCTGTTGCATTTTCTCCTACCTTCTTTTCTTCTATTGTTGCTAATACTTCATCATTATCTTCTGTTTGGTCATCCTCTATAATTATTGTTACTTCTCCTTCTTCTGATTGACCTTTTATTATTATTGTTCCATCTCCACCTTTTGTTACTTCTCCTGTATTTGGATCTACTGTTCCATCTCCTGATACTACTGCCCATATAGTATCCTTCATATCTGTATTTAAACTTACTTTATCTCCTTTTCCCATTTGAATTGATACTGTTTCATCTTTTTGTACAAATATTCCAGAATATGTTGTTGTTTGTCCTTGTCCATCTATTTTTACCGTATATGACCCTTTTGTATTTGTATAATATACTACTGTTGTTCCATTTTTATTATAATTAAATCCGTTTATCTTTCCATTTACATATTTTGATAAACCATCAATTGAATAAATGCTATTTATAGTAAGTCCCATATCTGAAGTTACTCTTTGATAGTATTCTATATCTAATGATGCTATTCCTGATAATATTTCCGTTTCTACATCTGCTTCTTCTTGCTTTAACTTCGATTCTCTTGCTCTATTTATAATTCCATTTTCTCCAATGGTTGCGTTTAAACTTATTGCACTCAATATCAGCATTACTATTATTGAAACTACTAATGCTACTAATGTTATTCCATTTTCTTTTCTTATATTTTTTTCTTTTGTCATAATAAACTCCCAAAAAAGGTTTAATTTATACTAACTATAAAAATTATATAATATACTAAAAAAAAAGTCAATTTATTTATGTTATTCATGCATTTTCTATAATTTTAATAAATCAAATTTCAAATAATCTGAACTTACTAAATAATATTCTATTCCACCAATATTTCCCTCTATAGCTTCTCTATGTGAGTCTGCGTGTAGATGTCCATAAAAACATTTTTTCACACTATATTTCTCTAAAGTTTTTTTAAAATTAATCTCATCTGGTACTATATCTTTGTAAAATGGTGGATAATGTATAAAGGCTATAATATCCTTTTCTTTACCAAATTGTTTTATTCCACTATCCAAAGATAGTTTTAATCTGTCATTTTCTCTCTTTAAAATTTTATAATTTTCTTTTGAATTTTGATTAGTAATCCAACCTCTTGTTCCTACAATAATTTTGTTTTCTATAAAAAAACTATTATTATATAAAAAATCTATATTTTTAAAGTTTTTCTCTTCTAAAAACTTTTTCATTTTTGTAACTGTTGTCCACCAATAGTCATGATTTCCTTTTAACAAAATTTTTCTTCCCGGAAGGCAATTTAGAAAATCAAAATCTTTTTCACTTTCTTCTAAATATGTAGCCCATGAAAAATCCCCTGGTAAAATTACAGTATCATCTTCTTTTACTTTTTTTAACCAATTTATCTTTATCTTTTCGTAATGTTCATCCCAATTCTCTCCAAATATATTCATTGGTTTATTAACTCCGAAAGATAAGTGTAAATCTCCTATTACATATATTGACACTTTTTACTCCTAACTATATTTTTGTACCTATCTTTAAATTTGGAATAGCATTTAATTTTAAATCAGCTCTTTTTCCTTCTACATAATTGTAATATCCACTTGCTGCAATCATTGCTGCATTATCCGTACACAAAATTGGCTCTGGATAGTAGACTTTTATTTTCATTTCTTTTTGTAATTCATCAAAAGCTCCTCTTATATAAATATTTCTTGAAACTCCTCCCGCTAAAACAAATTTATCAACTCTTGACATCTCTATTGCTTTTTTGCTATTTGTAATAAGCATTTCAGTAACAGCTTCTTCAAAACTACGACATAAATCCGCTTTATTTAAATTTGGCTCTTTATGATTTAAATTAATTACAGCAGTTTTTATTCCACTAAAACTAAAATCTAAATTATCAAAATGAGTTACTGGAAGCTTAATATTTGGTTTTCCTTCTTTTGCTAAATTATCTACCTTTGGTCCTCCTGGATAACCTAAGCCAACTACTCTTGCCACCTTATCAAAAGCTTCTCCAATAGCATCATCTCTAGTTTTTCCAAGTATCTCGTATTCAGTAAAACTTTTAACATTCACTAAATGTGTATGACCACCAGACATAATTAAACATAAAAAAGGTGGTTTTAAATCTTGATGTGTTAAATAATTAGCAGCAATATGCCCTTCAATATGATTTACTGGAATTAGAGGTTTGTTAGCTGCAAAACTTAACCCTTTAGCATAAGATACTCCTACTAATAAAGCTCCTACTAAACCTGGTCCATAAGTTACTGCTATACCTGAAATTTCTTCTAGAGTAAGCTTTGCTTCTTTTAGAGCCTCTTTCATTATTCCATTTATAACTTCTACATGACATCTTGAAGCAATTTCTGGTACAACACCACCATATAATTCATGTATTTTTATTTGAGAATTTATAATATTAGACAAGACTTCTCTTCCATTTTTTACAATAGAAACTGAAGTTTCATCACAGCTTGTTTCAATTCCCATAATATATATGTCTTGCATTTTATAAAATTATTTCCTTTCTTTATTCATACTATTAAAATAAACTAAAAACTAAACCAACTACATTAAAAATAGCATTATATACAACATTTATAATCGGACTAACTATATAACCTAATAATCCAAAAAACCATAAAAACATAAACACCATACTTAAAGTATATGCATTTCTATCAAGCCATTCTTGTGCTCTATATGGCAATATATGTCTAAAAATTTTTTCTCCATCTAATGGTGGTAGTGGAATTAAATTAAATATTCCAATACCTATATTTACTATAGTAATTAGATAAACTAATAATATTAATATACCAGTTGCTGTATTTACTGGTGCAAATGTATACAAAGCATAATAAATAACAGTAGCAATAATTGCAATAATAAAATTCATAATAGGACCTGCTAGTGAAACTAAAGCTTCACAAGCAGACTTTGATTTATTACTTGTAAAATTATTTGGATTTATTTCAACTGGTTTACCCCAACCAACATGCACAAACATTAATAAGACAAATCCAACTGGATCTATATGTTTTAAAGGATTTAGAGTTAATCTTCCTTGTGCTCTAGGAGTAGTATCTCCCAATTTATCTGCAACAAAAGCATGTGCAAATTCATGAAATGTAATAGCTATTATTACAGCTGGTAAGGTTAGCAATATATTTAACCACTCTCCAGCAGTCATACTTGCAATTGATAATACTACTAAAATTATTAAAATAATATATAAAGCTTTTCTATCAAATCCGAACATCTTATCTCCTCTTTCTTTTATTTAAAATATCACAAATTTATAATATATATACTTTGGTATTATATCATATTTTATTTTTTTTTCAATGACTTACTTTTAATTTAAACTATATATATTAAAAAAATATTAAAAATAATATTTATATTTATATTTTCCATTTTTGATATTATATTACGCAAAAAAATACACCTCTAAATGATATCTAGCATTTATGGTGTATTTTTTATTATTTTATTTATTATTTTTAACTCTTAACACTCTTAAGGCATTTAGTATTGCAATTATAGAAACTCCTACATCAGCAAATACAGCTTCCCACATAGTTGACATTCCAAATGCAGTTAAAATTAAAACAAGCACTTTTATAAAAATAGCAAATATTATATTTTCTTTAACTATTCTCATTGTTCTTTTTGACAAATGAATAGCATCTACTATTTTTGATGGCTCATCAGTCATAAGTACAATATCTGCTGCTTCGATTGCAGCATCAGATCCTAATGCCCCCATTGCTATACCTATATCTGACATGGCTAAAACTGGTGCATCATTTATACCATCTCCTACAAAAGCAAGTTTTCCTTTTTCAGTTCTCTCCTTTAGTAAACTTTCAACTTTTTCAACCTTGCCATCTGGTAATAATTCAGCATAAACTTTATCTATTCCTATTTTTTCTGCAACTTCTTTTCCAACACTTTCTTTATCTCCAGTTAGCATTACGGTTTCTTTTATATGGTTTTTCTTTAAATTCTTAATTGTTTCTATTGAATCTTTTTTTATTTTATCGGCTATTACTATATATCCTACAAACTTTTTATCTCTAGCCACATATAAAACCGTTCCTACATCATTGCATTTTGTAAATTCTATATTTTTTTCTTTCATTAGCTTTTCATTGCCTACTAATACTTCTTTGTCTTCTATTTTTGCAACAATTCCAAGTCCAGACAATTCTTCTGTTTTTTCGATTTGTTTTTCATTTATTTTCTTATTATAGGCTTTTTTTACAGATAATGAAATAGGATGATTTGAATAATTTTCACTATATGCTGTAAGTCTTAGTAATTCTTCCTCACTAATATCTACAGCCTTAACTTTTTGAACTTCAAAAACACCTTCTGTTAATGTTCCTGTTTTATCGAATACAATTATTTCTGTGTTTGCTAGTTGTTCTAAATAATTGCTTCCTTTTATTAATATACCCATTTTAGAAGCTCCACCTATTCCACCAAAAAAACTTAATGGTATTGAAATAACTAATGCACAAGGACAAGATACTACAAGAAAAGATAATGCTCTATATAACCAATCTGAAAAACTTGCATCTTTTATAATAATTGGTGGAATAATTGCAAGAATTATAGCAATTACAACAACAGCTGGAGTATAATACTGTGCAAATTTTGTAATAAAATTTTCTGATTTAGATTTCTTACTACTTGCATTTTCTACTAAATCCAATATTTTACTTACTGTTGATTCTCCATATTCTTTTGTTACTTTAATTTTTATTACTCCGTTTAAATTTATACAACCGCTTAATACATTTTCTCCTATTTTCACATCTTTTGGTAAAGATTCACCTGTTAATGCTTTTGTATCAATAGTTGATGTTCCTTCTACTACAGTACCATCTAATGGTATTTTTTCCCCAGGTCTTACTACAATTATTTCTCCTATTTTTACTTCATCTGGATCTACTTTTTGAGGTTTACCATTTCTTTCTACATTTGCAAAATCTGGTCTAATGTCCATTAAACCTGCAATTGATTTTCTAGATTTATCAACAGCATAGCTTTGAAATAATTCGCCTACTTGATAAAATAACATAACAGCAACTGCTTCTGGAAATTCTCTAATTCCAAAAGCTCCAATTGTTGCAACTGTCATTAAGAAATTTTCATCAAAAACTTTTCCTCTAGTTATATTTCTTATTGCTTTTTTTATAATTTCTAATCCTACAATAATATATGCTATAATATATATTATATTATTAATCCATTCATTTTCAATTTTTATTATAGTTGCAAATAAAAATAATATAAAAGCTATTAAAATTTTAATCCCCTTTTTTTTCATTGGTTATTGCCTCCTACACTTCTTCAATTGTTACATCTGGTTCTTCTCTTTTTATTACTTTTTTTACATTTTGCATTATTTCTTCTTTTTTGGCTTCATCATATTCAATTTCCATTTTTTCTGTCATAAAGCTTATACTTGCACTTTCAATCCCTTCTATTTTTTGTATTGCTCTTTCTAATTGACTAGCACAATTTGCACAATCTAATCCTTTAATTTTAAATTTACTTTTCATATTATTACCTCCATATTTTTATTTTTTATGTTCAATATGCTCTACACCTATTTCAAAAACTTGTTTTACATGTTCATCATCTAGCATATAGAAAACTTCTTTTCCAGATTTTCTACATTTAACAATGCCACTTCTTCTTAAAGTTCCTAATTGATGTGAAATTGATGATTTACTCATTTCTAAAACATTTGCAATATCACATACACACATTTCGTTTTGGTCTAAAGCAAATAAAATTTTTACTCTAGTGGTATCTCCAACAATTTTAAAAAATTCTGCTAATTTATTTAAAGTATCTTCTTCTAGCATATTTTTCCTTGTTTTATCAACCACATCTTTATGAATTACATTACAATCACAAACAAATTCATTTTTAGACATCTACTACCTCCTTACTTATTCTTTTGGTATTTTAATAATTGAATAAGTATTCAACCTTACTTATATTATAGTTGAATAGTTGTTCACTTGTCAATATGTTTTTTTAAAAATAACAAAAAAAATGATGCCTTTTAAGCACCATTTTTTGTCATTTATTTTATTTAGTGTATCGAAACTTATTAAGCGTTATTTAGTGGCTTCATTGGACTTTTTATTAAGTTGGTTGTAATCTGCTTCGCCATTATTGTTTAGGGTGTTTTTCAATATTCAAAAACTGCTATTTTAATGCTATCCAATTGAATTTATTAAAACTTATAATTTTCAATAAATTAATCAACTTCCTCTGATACTTGTTCTATTGTTGATGTGTAACTTTGTAATTTTTCGTCAAGTCTTTTTTGACATTTTTCAAATACTTGAACTAATTGTTCTAAAGTTCCTATCGTTTGTGCCTTATATAAAGCCTCTCTATATTCTTTATTATATTCATCATCAATAGCAATTAAGTCAACATTATTCTCTAAGCATTGTCTAAGTATAATGAATCTTCCTATTCTTCCGTTGCCATCTTGAAAAGGGTGTATATGTTCAAATTTTTGATGGAAATCAGCTATAGCATAAATATCTTTTTTACTTTCTTTCCAATCTTCAAGTAAATTATAAATACTATTCTCCACTAAATGTGGTTCACACAATTTTAGGTCTGTCTTAGAAAGTCGATTTTCATATTTTTTCCATTTTCCAATATTATCTATTTCATCATCTACAGTTCCCTTTTTTAATAATCTATGCCACTGCCATAATAAATATTTATCAAATGGCTCTTTTAATGTATTAATTACATTATCAAATAATTCTAATGAGTTCTTTGTTTCTATTACATCATCTAAAAAATGTTCACCGATTAACTTGTTTTTGTTCTAAAAGGTCTATTAAATTTTCTTTGCTAAATGTACTTCCCTCAAGTTTATTTGAATGGTATAAATATTCTATTTTAATTGCATCATATACTGAATTTTTTATTTTTGATAATTTTTGCATAGTGTTAATAGATATTTTCATATACTTTCCTACCTTTTTCAATGTTTTTAAGTTTTTATTAAACTTTATTAAAACTTATTAAGCGTTATTAAGAGGTTTCATTGTTGGGAATAATAATACATCTCTAATAGATGCTGAATCTGTTAAAAGCATTATTAATCTATCTATTCCAATACCTAAACCACCTGTTGGAGGCATTCCATATTCTAATGCATTAATGAAGTCTTCATCCATCATACCAGCTTCATCATCTCCTGCATCTCTTGCCTCAACTTGCTTTTTAAATCTTTCATATTGGTCTATTGGGTCATTTAGCTCTGAAAACGCATTTCCATATTCTCTACCACCTATAAATATTTCAAATCTTTCTGTTAATCTAGGATCTGATTTTTTTCTCTTTGCAAGTGGAGAAATTTCAACCGGATAATCGTATATAAAAGTTGGTTGAACTAAAGTTTTTTCAACATACTCATCAAAAAACAAACTAATTATATCTCCTCTTGTTTGTTTTATATCTGGAACTTCAATTCCTTTTTCTTTTGCTATACTTAGTGCTTCTTCATCAGAATTTATATTATTAAAATCGACGTTGCAGGCTTCTTTTATACTATCTATCATAGTTATTCTTTTCCAAGATGGTGTTAAATCGATATCTACACCTTGGTAAGTTATCTTTGTAGTGCCTAAAACCTTCATCGCAACTTTAGAAAAGATTTCTTCTGTTATATCCATCATATCATTATAATCTTCATAAGCTGCATATAATTCTATTGATGTAAACTCTGGATTGTGTCTAATATCCATTCCTTCGTTTCTAAAGATTCTACCTATTTCATATACCTTATCATATCCACCAACAATTAATCTTTTTAGATTTAATTCTGTTGCAATTCTTAGATACATATCTATATCTAAAGTATTATGATGTGTAACAAAAGGTCTTGCTGTAGCTCCTCCAGAAATAGTATTTAGAATTGGAGTCTCAACTTCTAAGTATCCTTTTTCATCTAAAATATTTCTAATTTCTTTAATAATTTGACTTCTCATCTCAAAAGTCTTCTTTACTTCTGGATTCATAATTAAATCTACATATCTTTGTCTATATCGCAAATCCATATCTTTTAAACCATGAAATTTCTCTGGTAAATCTCTTAGAGATTTTGAAAGTAGAGTTACTTCTTTTGCATGAACAGATATTTCTTCTGTTCTTGTTTTAAAAACAAAACCTTTAATGCCAATAATATCTCCAATATCCCATGTTTTAAAAGCTTTGTAACTTTCCTCTCCTAAATCATTTATACTTACATAGCTTTGAATTTTTTCGTTTGAATCTTGAATTGTACAAAATGAAGCTTTCCCCATTATCCTTTTTGCAATTATTCTACCAGCTACAGATACATCCTTTTGCTCAAATTTTTCATAATTTGCTTTTATTTCTCCTGCTGTATTAGTTCTATCGTATTTTGTAATTTCAAATGGATCTTTTCCAGCAGCTTGCAACTCCTTTAACTTATCTCTTCTAATTTGCATTAGTCTATTTAATTCTAATTCTTCATTTTCTACTGTATTTTCATTTTCACTCATAGCTATTACTCCTTTTCTTTTTGATTTTATTATTATACCTCATTTTTTTAATTAAATCAACCTGTTTTTAAGGATACATCTGAAAAACAATTGATTTAGTTTTTATTTTGAAAACTAATATTAAAAATATATAAAAGCAGAAAAGAATTGTACTTCTTTTCTGCTTCTTTGTTATAAATATTAATTAAAGATATTCTGACGTATTTCTAAAAAACTATGGTAATAAAGAACATTCTATATTGTTTTTTCCTGATAGTTCTCCATTTTTATATTTTAATAAACTTATACTTGGCTCTCCTTCGTATTTTGGAATTTCTACTAAAATTTCCATAATATTATCATTATCTACATCTATGACTTCTACATTATTTATTGATAAATGATACTCTTCTGTTGAAACAGATTCCCATTTACTTTTTTCTATGTAAGCTAAGTCATCTACTTTTATACCTTTAGAATCTACTAAAGTAATTTTTGAATAACCTGTTGTTGTATTTCCTAATACTAAAATATATTCATCAGTATCATTTCCATCTAAATCTACTATTATTACTTTTTTCAAATCATATTCTGTAAGTTTTGGATTATTATCTGCTACAATAGTTGGAATTGAATTTACAACTTTTACAGTTCTTGGTATAGCATTATAATCTTCAGAAATTGCTACTTTTCCAACATTTTCAACTTTTATTAGTCCATCATATATTTGAGAAGATAAAGTGCCTAAATCAAAGTCTTTAAACTTAAAATTTGCATAACTATAATAAGTTATTACATATTTTTCTTTATCTAAACTTGAATTATCTATGTATTTAAGTTCAACTTGATCCATCTTTGATGTATCTAATATTAATCCATTATATAAAACTACTAAATCCTCATTTAAAACTTTTCTAGAACTTGCATCAACTGCATCAACAGTATTAGTTGTAGAAGAATTTGTATCAGTACCATTAGTAACACTAGATACTGCTGAATCTATTATATTCCCAAGAGATACTGTATTTTCATCGTCAACTTGATTGCTAACAGTATTTTGCATTTCTCCAACTACAGCATCTAAACTATCGGCATTTGGATTTGATGTATATATTAGATAATACATTAAAGCACCAGTTCCAACTATTAAAGTTACAATAACTGTTAGTAAGAAATTACCAAGTTTTCTTATACGTTTATGCATAAGTTCGTTTTTATCTAATTCTTCATTTTTATTTTTCTTTTTTTCTTTTTTAGTATCTTGTTTTTTCAATTCATCTTTTTTCGTATTTGCCATTTTTTCTCCTTTGTTCAACATAAAATCTCATAATAACTAATTTTATTTTAACATATTCATTTTATTTTGAAAAGATATTACGAAAAATTTTTGAACTTTTCACAAAATAATCAAACAAGTTTCAGTAAAATTTTACATTCTATATCTTTTTCTACATTTTTTACAAATATTTCTTCATCTTCTTTACTTCCTACTATTGCTCCATAATGCATTGGTATTGCTATTTTAGGTTTAATAATATTTATTAGTTTAGCTGCTTCTTTTGCCTCCATTGTATAAGTTCCTCCAATTGGAACTAAAGCAATATCACATTTTACTTTTTGGTTTTCTTCTGTTATATCTGTATCTCCTGCAACATAAATCCTTTTTCCCTCTATATTTAAAATATAACCTACCCAATTCATCTCTTTTTTGTGAAAATTCTTATTTATATTATATGCTGGTATAGTTTCAAAAAGTAAGTTTTTGTTTTCTACTACATATTTTTCATTTGGAATAACTAATACAATATTACTTTTTTCAAAACCTAATTCCAAAGCTTTATCCTGCATACTCTCTGGTAGAATTATAATTGTATTTTCTTTTTTTATTTTCAATATATCTTCTGGTGAAAAATGGTCATAATGTTCATGAGTTATAAAAATTACATCTGCATCATTTAAAACTTCTTTTATTTTGAATGGATCAAAATAGATATTTATATCTCCTTCTATTTTTATACTACTATGATATAAAACTTTAATATTCATATATAACCTTGTATGATATATTTAATAACTTAAATAACCATACGACTCCTTTCTTTATCTTTTAATATTTAATATAATCTATATGTGATAACTGTGGACTTTTTATTTTGTATATAGCTTTGACTATTTATAGG
>CALXZR010000105.1 GCA_944393295.1 uncultured Clostridia bacterium | reverse complement strand
ACAGTATAATTGCAAATACTGTTACAATTCCTTATGCAACAGGACATAAAGTAGAATATAAATATGATGAAACTACAAAAAGATATACAAGATATTCAAAAAATAAAAAAATGACTGATGAGGTAACAGAAGAAGATGTTACAACTAAAAATATTATTATTACATTTGCAAGAAACTATACTTTAAATGATGGGGAAAATAAAGGTAGACAAGAAGTTACAACTGTAGGAGCTTTGGATGGATACTACATTACTAATGGAAAAGCAATAAAAATTAAATGTATTAAAAATAGTAGAAGTAAGCAAACTGAATATGTAGATTCACAAGGTAATGAAATAAATGTTAATGATGGAAATACTTGGGTTAATATTTGTCCAGTTGATGCAAAAGTTACAATTTCAGAATAAATAGAATAGAAGCTCAACTGCGAGGTGTGAAAAAATGATAAATATGGTAGTGGGGCAACCAATTTTGCTGGAAAATTAAAGCTTTTCCAGCTTTTTTTGTTTTTTAATAGCATACAAATTTCAAGATGAATCTTTAAAAATATAATTTTTAAATGAAATGGAACGATTGATAGTTGTTACATTTTATGATAATATTTAACTGACAAATAGTAATTTGTAGAGAGATTAATTTGAAAGAAATAACAGAAAATATAAAATAAAAGTAATTATTTGTAATTCAAAAAAATTATCGAAAATGATACAATAATTTTATAAATATTAGTTAAAATGTAATAAATTTATTGTATGTAATGTTTAAGTGCGTAATTTCCAATTATAAATGGTAGAAAAAAGTGCGAAAAATTATTAAAATTTAATTAACAAAAAAGGAAAAAACTTTTTTGATTAAAATTTTAATAAGGGAGAAAGTAAAATGAAGTTTAATGAAAAATTAGTAATGTTAAGAAAACAACACAACCTATCACAAGAACAAGTTGCAGAAAAATTAGGAGTAGCAAGACAAACTATTTCTAAATGGGAGTTAGGAGAGACAACTCCAGAAATGGACAAACTAATTATAATAAGCGAATTATATAATATTACATTAGATGAATTAATGAAAGAAGAAAATGAAGGAAAAGTTGTAAATGATCCTAATAATACAAATTCACAAAAATTAGCAGGAATGACAATTAAAATTCTAAAGGGAATAGGAATATTCATTCTTATAGTAGCAATATTATATGTATTTCTTATGATAATAGGATTTGTAGCATTTAATAAAGTTGAAACAGATAGTGATTCGAAAATAACAGTAATACAGACACAAGAAGAAGTAGAAAATTATGAAGAATAAATATTGAAAATGGTAGAGGATAAAGAGTATTACAAATTGCAATTGAAAATATGAATAAAGGATATTATAATTTTACAATAAAAGTGCCTAAAAGCACACAAAACATTACATTTTATAGAGAGTTACTAAATGAATAGTAGCTCTCATTTTGATTTCTATAAAAATTAAAAAAACTATTGACAACTGTATATAAACAGTATATACTGTTTATATACAGTGAAAGGAAAGAGAATTGGATATGGATATTATAATAAGTAATTCAAGTAATGTCCCCTTATATGAACAAGTTAAAGAACAAATTAAAAACAAAATAGTTTCTAACGAACTAAAAGCAGGAGAATTATTGCCATCTATACGAAGTTTGGCAAAAGATTTAAGAATAAGTGTAATTACTACAAAAAATGCTTATGATGAATTGGAAAGAGAAGGTTATGTGGAAACTATACAAGGAAAGGGAACTTATGTATCAAATAAAAATACAGAATTAATTAAAGAAGAACAATTACAAAAAATAGAAAATTTAATTGAAATGGCTGTATCTATTGCAAAAATAAGTAACATTTCTAAAAAGGAAATTGAAGAGATGTTAAACATTTTATATGAGGAGGAATAGAAGCATGCATGATAGTTTAGAAGTAAAAAACTTGTGTAAAAAATATAATGAATTTGAATTAAAAAATATAAATTTAAAATTACCAAAAGGAATGATTATGGGCTTAATAGGAGAAAATGGAGCAGGAAAAACAACTACTATAAAAGCAATTTTAAATTTAATCAATACAGACAATGGAGAAATCAAAATATTTGGATTAAATATTAAAGAAAATGAAAAGAAAATTAAAGAAGATATAGGTGTTGTTTTAGATGATAGTTTTCTTTCAGAATATCTAAACCCAACAGATATAAACAAAATAATGAAAAAAATTTATCAAAATTGGGATGAAAAACTATATTTTAAATATTTAGAAGATTTTAAATTACCAAAAAATAAAATATCAAAAGAATTTTCAAGTGGTATGAAAATGAAACTTAAAATTGCAGTAGCATTGTCACATCACCCAAAACTCTTAATTTTAGATGAACCAACATCAGGGCTAGATCCTGTTGCAAGAAGTGAAATATTAGATATTTTCCAAGATTTTATCCAAAATGAAGAAAATTCTATATTTGTATCTAGTCATATAACTTCAGATTTAGAGCATATAGCAGATTATATTACTTTTATAAATGAAGGAAAAATTGTACTATCTAAAACTAGAGATGAACTATTAGAAATGTATGGTATCGTAAAATGTAGTAAATCAGAATTTGAAAAAATTGATAAAAATGACTATGTTAAATTTAAAGTTAATAGATATGAATATGATGTATTAGTTGAAGATAAATCAAAATTTAAAAGAAAATATGATTTTAAAATAATAGATAAACCTACTTTAGATGACATTATGCTAATTTATATAAAGGGGGAAAAATAGAATGAAAACTATAAGTGGTCTAATTACAAAAGATTTATTACAATTAAAAAGTTATAGAAAAACATTAATTATATTTATACTTATATTTGTCTTTACTGGAATAGCACAAGAAACAACAAAGGGTGTCGGAGTAATGATTGCTGTTATGCTAACATTAGGATTTGGAATGTTTGGAATGGCAACATTTAATTATGATGAACAATCAAAAGCAGATAGATACATTTTAACATTTCCACTTACTAAAAAAGAAATTTTAATATCAAAATATATTTTTATAATAAGTTCCACTATTATAGGAGCAATAGTAGGAATAATTGCAAGTTTCTTGATTGTTTTTATAATTGATAAACAATTACCAAGTTTTTATGACTATATTAATGTAGCATTAGCTGGAATCTTAGGTGTAGGACTTATCGAAGCAATCCAAATACCTTGTGTTTATAAATGGGGAGCAGAAAAAGGTAGGATTCAAATGTTTATAGGAGCTGCAATTATAATTCTATTAATTGGTGGTATATTTTTGGTAGGTGAAAATACAAATATTAATTTGCCAATAAGCGATATATTAAATACAATAATAAATTTTTTACCAGTTATATTAATATTAGCAACACTAATTATTTATTATATTTCTTATAGAGTATCTTATAGAATATATAAAAATAAAGAAGAATAGCCTATAATCTGTGAAAGCATTATATATAGATATGTAGCAATGATAAGCTGATTAAACATTTTTAAGGAGGAATAGATATGAACAGAAAGCTATCTTATAATGGAAAAGAATTATATCAAATGACGATTAGTGAACTGGAAGAACAACTAAAAACGAACCAAACAAGGATACTTATGAGAAGTTTGTTTTTGATTTTAGTAACATTAGCTGCTGGATTTGCTATGCCAATTTTAGTTATTTTTCCAATCGCAGTTCTTGTGATCACAGACTACTGGTTATTGCAAAACAACAAAGAGATTAGAAGAAGACTGAAAGAAGATAGTTAAAGTTCGGTATGCAACTGGTTAAGGTTGTATATGTTGCTACATTGATTTATTATTTTAAAAAAGTGGGAGTAAATACTTACAGTAGATACTTTCACTTTTTTTAGTACATATAGTAGAGTAGGTAATAAAGTTGAAATTATCTACTCTTTATTATATAATGCTAAAAGAAGATAGTAATTTGTAGGGGAGATAACAGATTACATGAAAAATAGAAAAGTAATAATTACAATAGTTATTGTTGTAATTGCAATTTTAATATGCCTTTTCGTATATTTAAATACTGGGCTAAAGGGTCTTGAAAAACAAATAGATAATATCGCATTGCCTGAAGATGTTGAGAAGATTGCAGTAAAAAGTAAAATTGGAGATTCGGGAGGAAATGGAGATTATTCAACGCGTCGAGTGGTTTTAGTAGTTAAAACAGAAAAATCATTAAGTGAACTAAAACAAGAATTTGAAAATATGGATTTAAAATTTCAAAATTACTTTAAAAAAAATAATAATACACCCATTTTTTACATTACCTATTGTGAAAGCAATGTGTTTAAATCAAATAGAGATTTTTCAATGAAATTTGATGAATTGGAACATATTGAAGAATATGATAATTATTTTTTTGTAGAGTTTATTGAATAGACAAATTACAATTTGAAAATGAATTGAAAAGTATGGCAAATGAGGGCAAAGCTTTAATAGATGAATTTACTAAAAGATGAAAAAAAGAGAATGTAAATATGTAAAATTAAATGCATTCGAAGGAGATTTACCAGCAATTAATTGTTATTTAAATAATGGTTTTAAAGAATATTCAATATATTACATGAAAGAGATATAAGGAGGAATAATATATGAAAATTTTATTTGGAACAGGAAATTTAGCTAAATTAGAGCAAATGAAAGAAATTATAAAATTAAACAATTTTGATGTAGATATTATTTCATTAAAAGATATCGATTTTAATGAGGATATTGTAGAAGATGGAAAAACATTTGAAGAAAATTCAGAAATAAAGGCAAGGGCAATAAAAGAATTTTGTAAGAAAAACAATATAGATGATAGAATAATTTTAACAGATGATTCTGGTCTTTGTGTTGATAAATTAAATGGTGAACCTGGTGTATACACTGCTAGATATGCAGGAGAACATCCTACACAAATAGAAAACATAACTAAACTTTTAGATAATATGAAGCAATATACTAATATGGAAGATAGAACTTGTAAATTTGTAACTGTTTTAACAGCAATTCTTTTAGATGGAGAAAAAATTGTAGCAAGAGGAGAATGCAAGGGAACAATAGCAAAAGAACCAGGAAAATTAGGTGGACTTACTTATGGACCGATTTTTATTCCTTATGGATTTTATAAGCCGATGGGAGATATGAAAGAAGAAGAATTTAGAAGTGTTCATAATCATAGAGATATAGCTATGAATAAAATTGTGAAAGAATTGAAAAGTAGAAACATGTAAAAAAACAACCTAGTTAGAGAATTTCTAATTAGGTTATTTTTTTGTCGATAAAAATTTTAAAAAAGAGAACAAATGTATTGACAAAAATATGTTTTTGTATATAATAAGTATAGCAAACATAAATTCGTGTTGGAGGTAAGTATGATAACAAGTTTACATATAAAAAATATAGGAATTATTGATGAAATTAATATAAATTTAAATGAAGGATTTAATGTATTAACAGGAGAAACTGGTGCTGGAAAAACTCTAATTATAGATTCTTTGCAAATAATTGCTGGTGGTAGATTTTCAAAAGAAATGATAAGAAGAGGAGAAAACTTTTCATATGTAGAAATGAGTTTATATTTACCCAATAAAGGATATGAAGACGATACTGTTATAGTGTCTAGAGAAATGAATTTAAAAGGAAAAAACTTATGTAAAATAAATGGTAGAATGGTAACAGTAAACGAATTAAAAGAATTTATGAAGAATATTATAGATATACATGGTCAAAATGAAAATTTGTCAATCTTAGATAATAGCACACATATAAATCTTATAGATGGATTTGCTAATGAAAAAATATCTCAGATAAAAAGTAATTATCAAAAACTTTATGAGGAATACTTAAACACAAAAAAAGAATTAAATGAGAATTATGGAGATGATAGAGAGAAGCAAAGAAGATTAGATTTATTAAAATACGAAGTAGAAGAAATTTCTTCTGCAAATTTAAAGCTAAAAGAAGATGAAGAAATAGAAGAAAAAAGAAAATTAATATCTTCTTCAGAAAAAATTGTAACAAATTTGCAAGAAGCAGAAATGCAAATTAGTGAGAATGTAATTGAGAATTTAAATATTGCTATAAGATCAATGGAAAAAATAGAAATTTATAAAGAAGAATATTCTACTTTAGTAAGTGAACTTAAAAGCGCATATTATGAATTACAAGAAGCTGCTAGAGATATATCTAATCATAAAGAAGAAATATATTTTGATGAAGAAGAACAAAGAGAAATTGAAGAAAGATGGGATTTAATACATTCTTTAAAAAGAAAATATGGAAATACAATTGAAGAAATACTTAAGTACAAAGAAGAAAAAAATAAAGAAATAGAGCAGATAGAAAATTTAGATTCTTATATTCTAAAATTAAAAGAAAAGAAACAGAAACTAGAAAAAGAAATGAAAAGCTTAGCCGAAAAAATGCACTTAATACGTGAAAAATATGCAAATATTCTATCTTTGCAAATAAATAAAGAATTAAAAGATTTAGAAATGAAAAATGCAAAATTTAGTGTTAATTTTTTATGTAATGAAGAAAAGAGTTTTAATAAAGATGGATTAGATAGATTAGAATTTATGATTCAAACCAATGTTGGAGAAATTGCAAAGCCACTTGCTAAAATAGCTTCAGGCGGAGAAATGTCTAGAATTATGCTTGCAATAAAAAATGTTTTAGCAGATGTAGATCAAACTCCAGTCTTAATCTTTGACGAAATAGATACAGGAATAAGCGGTTCAGCGGCTAATAGTACAGGAGAAAAAATGAAATCAATATCTAAAAATCATCAAGTAATTTGTGTAACACATGGAGCAAGTATTGCTGCTAAAGGAGATTACAATTATTATATTTGTAAAGAAGTTAAAGATGAAAAAACTTCAACAAAAATAAAATTATTAACAGAAAAAGAAACCATTGAAGAAATTGCAAGAATAGCAAGTGGAAGTATTAGTGAGGCTTCAATTAATCATGCAAAGGAATTACGAGGTCAAAAATTAAAATTGGTAATATAAGTTTTATAAAAAGGTAAAAAAAGTGAAAAAAGACATGAAACCTTTGGAAAATAATAACTTGTAAGGAAAAAAATACTAAATTTTAAAAAAATAAATTTATTAAAAAATTTAATATGTCAAAATGCGCAAAAGTATATGTTTAAATATACTTTTGCGTATTTTTTATATTCTTTAATTACAGAACTTAACGAAAAATAGAGGTGGTTTCCCCTCTGAAATTAAGCAAGACTTTCCGAAAGAAACTGTACATAGTTGCAGTTTATGGTGTTTTGTTTTTATGGATTTTTTGGAGAAAGGCCTACCCCTTTCTCCAAATTAAATATACATAGGAGGAATAAAAAATGAAAAGAAAAATTTATTTTACTTTATTTATTTTTTTTTGTAGCAATAATAGCTTTTACTATAAATAGTGAAGCTGCATATCAATCAAGACCAAACTTTTCTTCATTGGTAAACACGACTACAAATAGTTTTTTTGAAAATATTAGAAAAATGGAATCTGCGGATGGTCCAATGGGATTAAATGCTGAATTTACTGTTTCAGATACTGAAGTAAAAGAAACAAGTGCATCAAACAATATTGATGTTCATATGATAAAAAATTCAGAATGGGGAGCAGCCGTACTATTAGCATCATCTGGTTATGGCGCAGGTAGAGATGATGATGCAGGAACATGGACAACTGGTCCTAATAATTATACAGGAATTTATGGTATGGGTAATAGTAACTGGGAGTACACAGCAAGCTATTGTCAAAAAGGAGGAAGTACAACTACTGGTTCAACAAATTATAGAAGCTTACTACACTCATATCAAGGAACTAAATATGTTGATCAATATGTAAATAAAAACAATCAAGCAACAGCTGATTACGACAGTTTCACGGTAATCAAGGGTGATGCGATAATCGATGTTATGAACTTACACAGCGGCGATAAGAGTCTTGTTTCGGTCGGACAATCCCGTATTCAAACGTGGTCGCAGTGGTGTTTTTGCTTTCAGTAGGAACTATGGCCTATAGCAGCAGCAACGGAACTTCACGTGCGGTGGCTGTGTGTGGTGCTGGACTTTAGACTCTGCACTTTGCAATTTGAGAGGCGTGTAGGAATTTGAATTAGGTGTTACACTGTAGCGGCAATAAGAATCTTGTTACGTCGGACGTTCCCGTATTCAAGCGTGGTAACAATGGTGTTTTTGCTTTCAATAGGAACAATGGCAATAGCAACAGCAACAACACTTCACGTGCGGTGGCTGTGTGTGGTGCTGGACTCTTGTGTGAAGTTTTATTTTCTAAAAATTTTACTTGTACAACAAGTAAAATTTTTAAAAAGTAATTAGAGTTAATTGTATATAATAATAAATATTTCAAAATTCGCAATTTAATATTTAATAATATTTATACTAATAAATAAATTTGTAATTTCTTTAGTTATGAAAGTAAAAAGATTTAGGAGGAGTAAAATTTACGGATTTTACTGATTAAATTTTCACACACAAAAGAAGTGTAATTCCTTCCTTATTGGTAAAAATTTGAAAGGAGTAGTACTGTGCTAGTAAAGGAAACTTGAAAGTGAAGTACATACAAATAAAATGGCTAAAAGAGATACAAGATTAATTATTTATGAAAGAATAGTAGAACTAATTTTTTATTCGAAAAATTTATTAAAGAAATTTCCAAAATCTGAAAGGTTTGATTTATGTACAGACATAAAACAAAGCTTATATAAGATATTAAGATTAGTAATGTATTCTTGGAAAGAAAAGGATATAAATCAAAGATATAAAAATTTGAAAGATGCAGACATAGAAATTTATGTACTAAAAACATTAACAAGATTATCTTATATGGATAAATACATAACAGAACAAAATTATATGACATGGAATAATCATCTTTCTGAAATTGGAAAAATGATTGGTAGTTGGATGAAAACATGTCAAAAAGAGTAAATAATATTTTTCTGCAGAAAGTAAAATTCAGAAAAGTATATGAAGCATATAGGAGAGCATCTATACTAAAACATAAAAATAAAGAAGTTATTTTATTTGAAATGGATTTGGCACAAAATTTATATGGAATTTTAAAGGATTTATATTTTTAAAAATATAGACCAGGTATATATAGAAAATTTAATGTATATGAACCAAAAAAAAGAGAAATTATGGCTCTACCTTTTAGAGATAGAGTAGTACAACAATGGTATGTTGAATAATTTATAAGACCTATTTTTATTCCAAAATTAATTGTTGATACATATGCTTGTATACCTGGAAGAGGCTTACATCATGGAGTACAAAAGTTGCAATTATATATGCAAAAAATGAAATTACAATATGATGATTATTATATTTTAAAATGTGATGTATCTAAGTTTTTTAACAATATACATAAAGATATATTATATAAATTAGTAGCAAGAAAAGTGAAAGATCCATATTTTTTAGAATGTACAAAACATATTTTATTTGATGGAACATATAAAATTGGAATACCAATAGGAAATTATACATCACAATTTTTTTCAAATATTTATTTAAATGAGTTAGACCATTATGTGAAGGAAAAAATGAGAATAAAATATTATGTTTGATATATGGATGATTTTATATTATTACTTCCAAGTAAAGAAGAAGCAATAAAAGCAAAATTAGAAATAGAGTATTTTTTAAAAGAAAAATTAAAATTATCTTTAAATAAAAAGACAAACTATTTTAAAAATAAACAAGGAGTAAGTTTTTGTGGCTATCATATTTATATTAATAAAATAGTTTTGTTAAATCAAAATAGAAAAAAAATATATAAGAGAGTAAGGCATTGGAATTATTTATATTCAAAAGGAGAGTTAAATTTATTTGAAGCTGCTCAGAGCTTAATTGCTTGGGAGGGACATGCGAGTATAGCAAACTCTTATGGATATATACAAAAGATAAAAAAGAAATGTGATTGGTATTATAAAGGAGAAATAACATGAAAGGAAAGAAGCTTAGTTTTAACAATAGTCATGGAATTACTTTAATAGCTTTAGTTATTACTGTTATTGTTATGCTGATTTTAGCTGGAGTAAGTTTAAATGCAACGATAGGTGATAATGGAATAATTACAAAAGCTCAGGAAGCTAAATTTAAGCAAGCAATTTCAGCATATAAGGAGCAAGTGGATAGCTATACATTAAACTACAATATAGAAAACGATATAGATGTAACAGAAGAATCTACTTTATATGCAGGGGCTTTAAGAGAAGCTGGACAAGAAAATGATACTGTAGGTATTTATAATGAAATTTATACTAGACATTTCAAAGATTTAAAAAAGCTTAGTGAAGATTCTGGATTAGAAGTTATTGTAAATACTGATATTGAAGAAGTAATTCCAAATATTGAAAAAGACTATAAACAACATATTGGTGTTGAAACTGGAAATATGATGTGGTTTGATGAATCAAGGAGTAATAGAGAAGTACAATGGTGTCTCGATTTAGGAATAACCGTATTTATAGATGGTGTAGGATTGGTTTTACCAGATGGTTCTTATCAGATTTATTCAAAAGGAGAGTATGCAGCTTTTGGAGAATCAAATACTTATTGTGCAGCACCAGATTTAACTGGTTTTAATACAGCTACAACATATTATTTAGAGTATTCTTCTGATAATCAAACCAGTACTGCAGGAAACCCAATATATATAGATGTTCCAGAAAATTGGTTCGATTATGGTAATCAAAGATGGGCAAATATTGCAACCAGAACAGAAGATGGAAAAATGTCATATTGGACATGGGTTCCTAGATACAAATATAAAGTAATTGAGACTGATGATACTATAGACTGTTTATTTGTTACTAAAAATAAAACTAATTCGATACTAGGTTCACTTTTTGATGAATATACAATTCCAGAAGCTTTTACTTGGGATGGAAAGGCTTTAGATGGATATTGGGTTGCAAAATATGAAATAGCTGAAATTAATTAAATAGAAATGGAGCTAATAAATGAAAAATTTAATAGAATGGTTGAAGGAACATAAAAAAGTGATTTTGATTCTTGTTGCAATTTTTATAATTATATTGATTATTTGCAAAGTAAATAAAAATAAAAGAATTGCTGAAAATATTGCAAGAGAAAATGAAGAAAGAAGAATAGAAGAACAAGCAATGCAAGATATGCAAATGTACGATTATATGTATGATGAAAATGCAGTGGTAAATGATATTCCATTATATTAGCTAGGTATTTATGTATTATGGAAAATAATGAAAATAAAAAAAATATAGAAATACAAAATGAAAGAGAAACAAGAAGAAAAGAAAAAATAATATTAATTTTAGTAACTTTCTTTATTATAGGAGCAATATTAGGCTTATTGATTTATGCTATGTATAAAATAGAAAATGCAGTTTATATGATACCTATTTTTACATTTGTATTAGCAATAATTATTTCAACAATTATATAGATTAAAATAAGAGCATCAATTTGAACTAAATTAAAGTTCTTTTGATGCTTTTATATTTTTTACATAGGTCAGGCACTTTTTAAAAGAAATTTTCATATATTTTAGTATGCTTTAAAAAAGAAAACCAAAGTATACGAAGATTGGAACTTAAAAATTCTATCTCCGTTTTTTTAGGGAGGTACTAAATGCTTATTTTTACCATGGAAACCTTTTTTCATTTTTTAAATGAAATGATATTTGGAGTAGGATACATACAAAGTAGTAATTTATTTCCAGAACCATTAAGTAGTGAAGAAGAAAAAGATTATTTAAATAGAATGCTAAAAGGAGATGAAAAAGCCAGAAATATTTTAATTGAGCATAATTTAAGATTAGTAGCACATGTTGCAAAAAAATATAACAATACTAAGTTAGATCAAGATGATTTAATATCTATTGGTACAATAGGTTTAATAAAGGGAATTAATAGCTTTAATGCGGATAAAAATATTAAATTAGCAACTTATACTGCAAGATGCATAGAAAACGAAATTTTGATGTTTTTGAGAAGTAGTAAAAAAACAAATGCAGAAGTTTTTTTAAATGAGCCAGTGGGAAAGGACAAAGATGATAATGTAGTTACTCTTCAAGAAATAATAGAGGTAGATGAAAAAAATGTAGAAGATGAAGTAGATTTAAAAATGAAGGTAAAAAAACTATATCAAAAAATGAAAACAGTTTTAAAACAAAGAGAAAAAACAATTATAGAATTAAGATTTGGATTAGATGGTAATAAACCAAAAACACAAAAGGAAATAGCAGAAATGTTAGATATTAGTAGATCATATGTATCAAGAATTGAAACGAAAGCAATAGGAAAATTAGCAAAAGAAATAAAAGAATAAAAGGGAGATTTTCTCCCTTTTATCTCAGACTGTTGACAAAGTATTAAAAAATATTTTGTACAACAGTCTTTTCTTTTTCTACTATTTTTAAAATTAATTTTATTTTATAAAAATTGGATATTAATTGTAGAGTATGGGCTTTATCCCCATA
>CALXZR010000104.1 GCA_944393295.1 uncultured Clostridia bacterium | reverse complement strand
TAGGCATTTTTCCCACTACTTTTTCTACATTTTCTGTATTAATACCATATAGAGAACCTAGCTCTTCTGTTGTAATATCCATTGTAGCAAGTTCGTTAAATGGAGTAGAATTTGCTAATGTTTGTCCCGCTACATCTACGTCTATTGTTTTTTCTTCTTTCTTATTGTTCAAAAGAACAACCGCTCCTACTACAAGTACTGCCACTACAAGTATTACAACAATCGTAATGAGAACATTCTTCTTCATAAGTTTTATCCTCCTTTTAATTTTTCCTTCTTACTTTAGCATATCCATTGGAAATTTTCAAGGCTTTCTTTTTGTAATTTTTTATTGTGGTATTTTTTCTCTATATATTCCTATTTTTCCCTTAGAAACCTATTCTATTCTTTATCTTTTACTATTTTTTATAACGTCTTCTAATTCTTTTAAAGATTTATGAACATATTTTCTGTTAATTCCAATAATTGGTATGTTCAAATCTTCAATTTTTTTGCTAAGCTTGTCCATAAACAAACCTTTTCGTTTTTCCATACCATGATTGGTATAAATATAATTTACGCAGCAAGAGGGAGACTGTTCAATGCCTAAAACTGCAATTGTTTCATAACCACTATTACATATTATACGAATTTGTTTAGCTACTTCTTCAGCTAAATTCTCACAATGTATATTAAATTCTTCCGTATCGTATTTACTTATTCCTTTTGGTTCTCGAATTAATGAATTTTTAAATAAACTCTCTGCACAAGGCATTTGTACAATATTAATATCGTTATCTATTAACAATTGTATAACTGGTTTTATAGAAGATTTCCATTCATATTTTACAATCCCTTGAGCTTGATATGCTTGGGCTATTAGACAAAATGGAATAAATACAAATTGTTTGCTTCTATTACTCATATCCATTCTCCTGTTAAGTTTATATTTCTATATTTTTCTATCATTTCTTTAGCTTTAGGTTTTAAATAATTTTCATAAGTATTAATTGTAGCTACTAATATGCTTTCGTTTATATCTTTACTTTTAAGTGGAACTCCCAATAAGCATTGTGGTTCTAACGTTTTTGGAACAATTCCTCTTGCTAACAATTCATTTTTTATATTCCAATCTTCCTCTTCATCCTTCAATGGATATTCTATTTTTATATCATTTTCTTGAAATAACTCTTGAAATTTCTTTAGCATTTCAATCTGCTCAATTGCAAATAGTTGACTTCTTCTTGCTCCATCATATAATTCACCTATATGATATTGTTTACATAGAATTATACTTGCTATATACATACTAAGCCTACATGATAAACAATTAAACTGAGAGATGGATATATCTCCAAATTCCTTTTTTATATAAGTACTTGTATAATTGTAAAATGGATATATAAATTCTCTAAATAAACCACTAATATTTTTTATTCCTATATTTTCGATTTTTTTATTATCATATTTCTTTATTAATCTTTCTATTGTATGATTTACATTTTCTGCCTTTAATCCACATCCATTTTCAAAGGTAACCAAATAAACTTTGTAACCATTTTCTATTAGTCTAAGGGTTACCACTAGTGAATCTTTTCCTCCTGAAAACAAAATGAAAGCTTTCTTTTCCTCGTCCATATGATATAACATTTACCCCCCTCTTGGTATATACTAATAATATTTGATTCGATAAATTTATTATAAAGCAATGCACTATCACTATATATTCGTCTTTTGAGTTAACTATATATTTTCATCTTCATATCTAACTTCTATAGAGTCTTTATCCTCCTAAAGGTAAATCTATTTTGGTAGATTTTACTACATCATTTTCATCAAACCATATAAAAAGATCATAAGATTCTCTTTCCCCTAAGAATAGATAGTTCGTTAATGTTCCTGCATCATATATATACATATTATCTCTAGTGTTTATTGGCTCCCCTAGTAATTCCATAACTTCTTTTTTGGATAAACCTATTAGCTTTCCACTATCATTTAGTTCTTTCATTTCAGCATAAACTTTATCAGGTTTTTCACTTAAATATTGCATAATAGGATATCCTACATTTGTGCATACCATAATACTTACTATTATAATCATTGTATATATAAAAATTTTGGAATTTTTATCTTTGTCCTGTATTTTTTTCCTTATAAAAAGCACCAGTATAATAGAAATTACTATTCCTATTATATAAGGCATAAATAATGTTCCGAAAATCCAGATAAAGAATAAAATGTCTAAAATAGCTACATTTCCAATTTTAAAAATAAATAATATACTTATTATTATAATTCCAATTATCAACCACTTTTTATTTTCCATAAATCAATCCCCTACAAATTACTAGTTATCAAATCCTTATTTTACCCAGCAGATGCCTTTATATATAAAGGTTTGTCCATTTTTGTGGTTATAATATATAACCTCATTTCTTTTTATCCAACTTTTTGGTTTCTAAGAGTAATTTATCAAAATCTGATATTATTTTTTGATGTTTATTAAATTCGTTATATTCCTTTTCTGCTTTTTCTTCTGCTTCTTTTCTTGATATTTTACCATTATCTTTTAAAATATCATATTTTCTAAATTCCAAGAACTCATTAACGCTTCTTGCAAATTCTTCCATTGTGAAGGTATTTTCTCTTTCTACTAAATCTTCTATATAGTCAAAATAACCTGATACTGCCCTTTCTAGTCTCTTTATTTGTTTTTCTTCTAAATAGTTTTTTGCTATCATTACATCTGATTTTAAAATTCTTCCATCTGGTGAATTCTTCCATGTTGTTAAACCCATATTTTCTTTTGTATGATCTGCTTTTTGATATATAATTTCTGCTGCCGTATTTCCTGTTATTGCATAATGAAATTTATTTTGTATCATTGCATAAAATTGATGTGTTATTTCTGAATTTTTATCATAATCGATACTGCATTCTGCAAATATATCTGTTATCTGTTGCCAGATTCTTCGTTCGCTTGTCCTAATGGAACGAATACGTTCTAAGAGTTCTTTAAAATAATCTTTTCCGAATTTAGATCCATTTTTTAATAATTCATCATTTAAAACAAAACCTTTTTTTATGTATTCTTTTAATGTATTCGTTGCCCAAATTCTAAAATCAGTAGCCTCTTTTGAATTAACTCTATAACCAACTGCAATAATAGCATCTAAACTATAAAAATTTGTATTATAGTTTTTTCCATCATTTGCAGTTATTCGAATTTTTCGAATAACTGATTCTTCTATTAGTTCTCCAGATCTAAATACTTCTTTCAAATGATAATTTATTGTATTTACTTCTACTCCAAATAATTTTCCCATTGATTTTTGAGTTAGCCAAAAATCTTCATTATCATATAATACTTCAACAGAAATATTTTCATTGTTCTTACTTTGATATATAATTAAATCTCTTAAATCCTCTAACTTGCTCATTTTTCACACTCCTTTCTCATTTTCAAAATTATCTCTCCACTGGTGACATAATTTTACTAACAAATCTGATATATAAATTTGATCTTGCTGTTTTATCATAATCAATTGAAGTTGCATAAATACCAGTAATTTTTCGATAAAATTTTCTTTCTGACATTCTCATCTCTCTAATACTTTCTAATTGTTCTTCAAAGTACTTTTTTATAATGTGCAACGTTTCTTGAAACCTCTCTATTACCTTCTTTTTGAACTATTAGGATTTTCCTAATAGTTGGATCCTCCTCTATCTCATTATCTTTATAAATATTTTTGATATGCTCATTTTCATTTTTATGAATTATTTATCCAATGACTAGAAAATTTAGTTTTTATTTAATCTTATCTACCATAACTTGTAATTTTGCAGTTACTTATATATTATTTTCAGTAATATTTATTGTTTTTATAAATTGAATTGCTTCATCTGCATCTTCATCAATTAATCCATAATTCATAACTGCTATATTTTTGTTTATATTATAAAACGAAATGTCAGCCCAATTTTTATTTCCATCATAATAGCCTATAGTAGCTTCTTTACCATTATTTAAAATGATATTTTTTGATGTTCTACCTGTGCCACAAACTCCAAATGGATTATTATAAAAATATAACATAGCATATTGATTTTCATTATTTTTATATAATTTTAAAGCATATTTATAAGAATCATTTTCTTCGTTTTGTGGAATTTCTTCGTAGTTCCATTCATTTGGAATATTTAATTCTAATTTAATATTATCTATTTCTTTATAATAATTTTTTCCATCTTTCTGATTATCTACTGTTTCAACAGGACTAGAACTAATATTTTTAACTGTAAAATTAAGATCTGTCCTGCTCATAACACTATTTTCAATTATTTTATATGCAACAACTATACATATAACTATAATCAAAACAATTAAAATACCAATAATTATTTTTTTGCTTTTGTTCATTCTTACCACCAATTCAACCTTTCATTTTATAATTTAATCATAAAGATAAATTACTAGTTATCAAATTCTTATTTTACATAACAGATGCCTTTTCTTTATCTTTCTCAATCTTTTTCCTATACCTATCTTCCTCTGAACTCTTCCTATTTAACTGTCAAAATTTGCGTACCATGACATTACTCTTTAAATTGCTTGATAATACTGCATTTTGTGTCTATTGTAGGTGTCAAAGTCGCATATTTAAGCACATTTCAAAATTTCATGTTTTCCTTAATATATAAGGTTTTTTCCGTTTTTGCGGTTATAATATATAACCTCCTAAAAACTAATCAAAATTATATCATATTCTTTATAAATATTCTACCTATTAACTCAAAAAAGAGAGAGTATATTTTCCTCTCTCATGATATAAATTTTTTTCTTCTTTTTATAAAATCTATTAAATAATTATATTCATCTTCATATTTGAACTTAATCTTGATTTTCTTATCTTCATATACATATATATTGTCTATTAAACTGTCAATTAGTTCTCTTGATAATGAATTTACATTTTTATATTTTATAAAATGTTCAATCCATTGACTTGAACTACTTGCTTGTTCAAAATTTTTTAGTTCATTATAATATTCATCAATATTGTCCTCAAATTGTCTTATTTGCTCTCCATATTCCTTTGTGTACTCATTATATTCTTGTTCTGTAATATTGCCTAATTTCCAATCCTCATAAGCATCTTTTCTTAATTTTCTTTTAATATCTATCTGTTCTTCACATTTATTTATATTTTCATTCAAAAATTGTTTTCTTCTTTCTAAATAACCACTGTTATCTATTTCTGATTTTATTCTTTCAATATCTGAAACTAAACCAATTTGAACTTTTATACTTTCTAACACTGCGTTTTCTAATTCATCATTTCTAATTGTATGTTTAGAACATTGTGTTCCTCCAGATCTCATGTATGCAGAACACATATAATGATAATGTGTTCTAGGTTTTCCATTATAATTACCTGAAACTTTTTTACTCATAGCTCTTCCACAGTCAGCACATTTAATATGTCCTGCAAATATTGATATCTTTCCGTTGAAGTTCATTCTAGTATCTCTTTCCATTATTTCTTTCTGTACTTTATCAAATGTTTCTCTATCTATAATAGGCTCATGTACATCTCTTACAATAACCCATTCATCTTTTGGTAATAAGACTCTTTTATGTATTTTATAACTAATTAATTTTCCTTTATGTTGCACTATATCTCCACAATACATTTCATTCCCCAATATTTGTCTTATTGTTGTTGAACACCATGTATATTTTATATCATTTTTATTTTTTACTCCTGCAGTTTTTATTTTTAAATCTATCACTCTATGACCTGTTGGATTCAATATTCCTAACTCATTAAGTTTTTTGGCTATGGCTGTTCTTCCAAAACCATTTAAAGTCAATTCAAAAATTAACTTTACAACTTTTGCTGCGTCTTCATCAATAATAAGATGGTGTATATCTTTTGGATCTTTTAAATATCCATAAGGTGCAAAAGCTCCCACATATTCTCCTTTTTTCATTTTAACATTCAAAACTGCTTTAATTTTATTTGAAATATCTCTACAATATTCATCATTTATTAAGTTTTTAAATGGAACTATAACACTATTAACTGAATCTGGATTTTTTATGCTATCTATTTGGTCATTTATTGCTATAAATCTTATATTAAAAAGAGGAAATATCTTTTCTATATAGTTACCAACTTCAATATAATTTCTTCCTAGCCTTGATAAATCTTTTACAATTAGAGTATTAAATCTCTTGGCATATAAATCATTTAGTAATTTTTCAAATGCTGGTCTTGAAAAATCTGTACCAGAAAATCCATCATCAATATAATAATCAAATAATTCTATATCTGGATTATCCTTTAGGAATTCATTTAATAACATTCTTTGATTTGTTACACTATTGCTTTCTGCTTTATCTCCATCTTCTACTGATAATCTTATGTATAACGCTGCTTTATACAAACACTCTGTTTTAGGCTGAATATTATCCTTATATTTGCTTTGTCTAGGCATTTATATTTCCTCCTCTCTTTACAATTTTTAA
>CALXZR010000103.1 GCA_944393295.1 uncultured Clostridia bacterium | reverse complement strand
ATGTTTATTGAACATACAAAAAAGTATTTAATTTTACTGGTATTTTGAAGATTTTATAAAAAATCCTAAAAATAAATAGATGGCAACTCTTTTTAGAATTGCCACCCCAATTATTGACATTGAACCTAAAAAAGTCCTTAATTTCCGTAATTAAAGACTTTTCTTATTGATAAAATAATAACATTTAGCCAATTTAAAGTCAATAACTAAATATTAAAAATTAATTTTGTATTTTATAAAAAATCGAAAATTAGCTAGAAATTTAGCTTCTTACAAAAGAATAAATATCTTTAATTACGGAAATTAAAGAAAACAATCCATAAAAATAAAATACAAAGAGGAAGTCTAATGGTTAAAATTATTATTTCAAAAAGAAATTTAACTAAGTAAGATTTATAGCACTATTTATATAGTGCTATTTGTGTTGCAAAAAGAAATAATAAATTTTTGAAATGGTTTTCTTTCAAGAAACAAAGGTTACGTTAGGTGCATTTGTTTTTTATGGATTATAGAGAAAAGTGCAAACTTTTCTCTATGCTTAAAATATTAAGACATAGGAGGAAACAAATGAACAAAAGAAAATCATTTTATAAAATTAGCAAAAGAAAGCTTCAAAAGAAGAAGGAAACTAATAATGGAATAACTCTAATAGCACTAGTAATTTCAATAATAGTAATGCTAATCTTAGCAGGAGTAAGTCTAAATGCAGTAATAGGAGATAATGGAATAATTACTCAGGCACAAAATGCTACATATGCTCAAAGCTGTGCAATTTTAGAGGAATGGATTAATCAATATTATATTGAGCATTATGAAGAATTAGACCAAACACAAAATAAAATTGTTGGAATAATGAATTTAGGTGTTGATTGGATATATCAACCTTCAAAGAATGGATATGGAAATTTGAATTATATTGTAGATAGTGATGGAAAAGCACTTTATTTAATACAAAAAGATAATTTACCAGAAGAAATAAAAAGTCAATTACAGGGTGGTAATTTAAATGGAGATACAGCAGAGTATTCAAATTTTGTAAAATTAGAAGATGTATATGGAGTAACCTCTAATTTAAAAGTATATTATTGTTCAGAAGGAAAAAGTTCAATGCTAGGCATAAGCAAAGAAGAATTGGATGAAGACTTACCAACTAGAACTGTAATAGATAATATAAATACTGGTATTGGAAGTATATTAGCACAGTATGACACAGACGGAGATGGAAAATTATCTTCTCAGGAGGTATCTGGAGTAAAAGAAATAACAATTACAAAAGATAGTGGATTAAATAATTTAAACGATATATATAATTTATATAGTTTGGAAAAATTAATATTAGAAGAAGTTAATTTAGAAAGCCTAAATGGACTAGAAAATTGCTCAAAAATATATTATATTTTTATAAAAAATTCTACCATAGGAAATTATTCAGCTATTGGAAAATTGGGAAGTAAATTAAAATATTTATATTTTTTATATGCGACTAATGATGAAGTAAGTAAATTGGGAAATGATTTAGCAAATTATGATTTACCAAATTTAAATTATCTAGGTTTTTTCTCAACATATAATGCAAGTGTTGAATACTCTTTTAATGAACCAACTTATAGAACTATTCAAAGTAATACTACAGAATTAACAGATATATCTGGATTAGCAAAGCTATCTGCTGCTACAAAGAATGCAGTAAAATATTTATACATAAATGATAATAAAATAACAAGCTTAGAACCACTTGCAGAATTTTCAAATATCTATTATTTAAGAGCACAAAACAATCAAATAACAAGTCTAAAAGGGTTGGAGAATAAAGCAAATTTAACTTATTTACAGGTTGGGTATAATAAGTTAGATGATACTACTGAAATAAAAGATGAAAATGCAGATGTTTTAGCAGCAATTGCAGGAAATAAAAACTTATATTGGTTGGATTTAAGAAATAATAAAATAAAATGGATTAGTTATCTAAAAGACTGTACTTCTTTAAAATATATATATTTAGACAATATTGAAACAATAGATGCAGAAGATATGGCTAAAATTAAAGATTTAATAAATTCAGCAAAAAATACAGTATATTCTCCAAAGTATAGCTTAAGTTTAGTGGATAATAACATTAGTAAATTAAGTATAAATTCTCAAAGTATAACAGAGTCTCAGTTTAAAGCTTTAAAAAGTTGTACAAATTTAACATATTTAAGTTTAAGTAGTACAAATATAACTAATAATGATGGAAATACATTAGGAGAATCAGAATTAAATACTTTATTAAACGAAGTATTATCTAATTTTACAAAACTTACTGAGTTATCTTTGTACAATATAAAATTTAGTAATATGAGTTTTATAAGTAAAATGCCAAATATTAAAATGCTAGATTTAAGAAATACACTAGTTACAACAGAGGGGACTACAGGATTAACTTTATTAGAAAATTGTACAAAAATAGGAATTCTTGCTATAAATAATTCTAGTATTGATTTAAGTAAAATACAAAACACTATAAATAGATTGGCTACTAATAATGTAAGTGCAGGTTCAGAAGGAAGTACATCACATATATTTAATTCTTATGCTTCTGCTTTAATATGTAATAATGTAAATGTTTTAAAAACATTAGAAAAATGTACTAATATTACAAATTTAGAATTTGGAATGCAAGGTTATAGCTATAGTAATACATCTTTAAATTTGGATTTAACAGCTTGCACAAAACTAAAAAGTATTTATTTTTATTATATTACATTAGGAACTGTAAATTTACCAAGTTCAGTTACTTATTTACATTCTACTCATAGTGCTACGAATATAACATTTAATAGTGATTCAAATTTACAAAAAGCATATTTAAGAGAAAATTCAAATGTACAAAATCTTTTATCTAATTTGTCTACTAATTGCAAGAAACTCGAAGATTTAGAGATTTTTAATAATCCTAATAATGTAAAAGATTTTGGAGCATTAAAAGAATGTACAGGTTTAAAAACATTAAGAATTGGTGGTGCAAATTGGACAGGAAAATTAACTTATACTAATATAAATACTTTAAATAATTTAAAAGATTTAGACAGCTTGGAAACACTATCTTTGTATTGGTTAACAATTAAAAATTTAGATTTTATTTCAGAATTAACCAATTTAAAAAATTTAAATGTATATTATACAAATTTAGCAGATATATCAAAAATTAGTAACTTAACAAATCTAACAAAATTAAATATGTACAATAATTCTATTACAAATGTAGAAAGCTTAGGAAATTTAACTAATTTAACAAGTTTGGTATTAAATAATAATTATATTTCTTCTGGAATAAATCAATTAATTAATTTAAAGAGTCTAACTAGTTTAAACTTAAATAATAATTCTTTAAGTGATACTTCTACATATATTGATTCAGAGGGAAAACAGGTAAGATATAATGTTTTAGATGTATTAGTGCAACTAAATAAAACAGCATCATTAAAGGAATTAAGAATAAGTGGAAATAATGGTATTTTAGATACAAGTATATTAACTCAAGCAGGAACAAATTGGAATATATTAGAAAAGGAGTAATAAATGAATAAAAGAATATTTTTTGTAATATTAATTGTAATAATATTAATTGCTATAGTTATATTGTTTAGATTTAATAAAAAAGATACAAAGCAAAAAAGTATTTCAGATATAGTTTATAATGAAGTAGAAGAAACCTATTACATATATGATGAAAATAATAATGTAATTCATTCTTCAAAAGAAGAAGCTGATATGAAATTATATCAGGATAATCCAGATTATAATCCAATGATATTTTAACATATATTAAAAATAAATATTTAAAAAAGAATCTAAATTGTTAGGAAATTTGCTTAACAATATAGATTCTTTTTATTATATAAAAAATTATCAAAAATATAAAATTATTGTATAAAAAATAAAGTTGTGATATCATTAGTTCCATAGAAAGAATTATTTAAATATATTATTAATCAATAATTATATTAAGATAATTAAAGGAGGTAAATATGGAAAAAGAGAGTGTATTAAACAAAACAATGTATGACTTTTCAAAAAAGGCTGATTTAATTCAAGCAATAATAATAGGATTAATTGCTTTTTTAGTACCAACATTTTTGGCACAATTAATAAATGTTATATTTGGAGCACAAAGTATTGTAGCAACAAATTCACAAATTATAGTAGGTTCTATTGTAAATTCAGCATTAATTTTTTCTGCAATTAATGTAAAAGGTTGGAAGAAAATAATAGGTGTAGTTACAATGCCAAGTATATCTACAATATTAAG
>CALXZR010000102.1 GCA_944393295.1 uncultured Clostridia bacterium | reverse complement strand
ATATTTTTAAATAATCTTAAATAGGAAAAAGGCTGGAAATGTAGATATTTACTGGACTTTGAATAATTTTGAATAAAAATAAAAAGTGTTGAAATTGATTAATTTCAACACTTTACTGGTCGAGGTGGATTATTTCAATTCTTTGAAATTACTGATATATCGACATTTTCTCAAATAATAGTAACCAATGTGGTGACCAATGAGCATAAAATTGAATAATTTCATATAATTTTAAATGCAATTAAATAATTGAAAAATGTGTGTAATTAGTGAAATAAAAAATAAATTCATTTTTTTATTGTATTTTACTATTGTAAATTTGTATATATAATTTGACTTATTTCTTCTAAAAATGTTTTTGGTTCAAAAGTATAAACATCATATTCATAATGAAATACTTTTTCAAAATTATCTTTTGATTTTTTTATATCTCTGTTTGTAATAGCATTGTTCATATTGCTTTTTATTGTTCTTTTATTAAAGTTATAGATACTATGTAAATAGTTGTAAATTTCTTCAAGAGTAAAAAAATCCATATCATTTATTATAATGTATTGAATAGACTTATTTATCAATTTTGTTCCTATATGAGAAGTTTTAAGCCCAATAATTCGTAAAATATTTGTTATTTGTAAAATTTGTGTTGGACTTAATGTTTGATTCCTTTCTTTCATATCTTTACATACCTTTCTATAACTTTAATTAAAGTATACTAAAATTATGTAAACTTTTCAAAAAGTCAAGATGTGCACTGTATGCAACAAAATGTGCGTACAGTGCAACAAAATGGGCTATTTTATACCAAAAATTGAGTGAATTTGTCGAAAAATAGACTAAAATTTCATAAATTAATGAATATGTGCGTACAGTGCAACAAATTTGCATAAAAAAAGAAAGACTTGGAATCCCAACGAAACTTTGTCTTTCTCCGTTTTAAAATTACTTTTAAAACTATATAATTATCTAAATGATTGAGGCATTTAGAATAACTACCAATTTATTATACATAATTTTTCTATATTTGTAAATAAAGAAAGGGGAAAAATGTTTTTCCCCATTTGGATTAACATCCGCCACTTCCGTGGACTCATCATTTTTCTTGAAAAATTCATTTGTTGGGATTCCTTTCATTAAGTCTCTATCTATATTGCATACATTTGAAATTCCAACTTGGCGGAATTCTTATAAATAATCGAGCCCTCAATGCTCAACTTTTACAAAATGTATACAATCAAGCATTACTTGGGCAAATATTCATAAGAAATGAAAATCTACCTATAAATAGGTTTTTATAACACTATTTTACCACATTTTTAAATGAAAATCAATGTATCGTTAGAGCCGTACAAAAAAATCGAATTTAAAATTGAAAAATATATTAAGTAATGTTATAATAATATTGTCTTAATTTATATTTTGTATATAAGTGTTGGAGGTTTATATGGCAAATTTTGATTCAAAAACATTTGGAAAAAATATAAAAAAGTATCGAAATGAAAAAGGATTAAGTCAACAAAATCTTGCTGATTTAATAAATAAAAATAGAGCTACAATCTGTAGATTTGAAAATGGTGAATTATTACCTAATGCAGAAGAAATAAGTATAATTTGTGATGAATTAGGAATATATGAATCAGATTTATTTAATAGAGATTTTGCTTTTTCTAATAAGAAAAATATAGTAAATCCATTTGGAACAGATACATTGTATGTTTATTTTAACGCATATAATACTAATACTAAAAAATTTAATAAAGATAAATGGATTATAAAAATTAAGCCAAAAGCAGATAGAATTGAAGTCGATTTTATCAATTCTCACGATAAATCAATATACTCTACTGGCTATATGCTTACTGATGATATGGTAGCTTTTTTATCTTTTGAAAATTATAAACCGAATCAGATGAGATTAGATATATGCGAAATGGTTATTAGAGTATGTTATGGAACTGATGAATTAATGTTAGGTGCATACTTTGGAACAAATGCACAATATGAACCTAGTATAAGAAAATGTTATTTCAGTAAAAAAGATATAGAATTTACTGATGAAATGTTTGAGAATTTAAAGCCTACAGATAGTGAATTACAGAATTTAAAAAAGAATTACGCATTGTATTTAGATATATTTAAAAAATAGATTTTTAGAGCCTTATAAAATTTAAGGCTTTTTTTATTTAATAGGGAAGTTCTCAAAATTAGTAAGAAAAAAGTGCATTATAAAAAAAGCTCTTAGAAAAGAGTAAATAAATTATTCGTTTAAAAAGTAATCCATATCTAATATATCATCATCAGACATAGTTTCAATTTCTTTAGAAGTAAAGCCTTCTGGTGGATTTTTCATATATTTTTTTCTTAATTCTTCAACATCGTCCATAAAAAGTTCCCCTTTTTTTTAAAGGGATTATATAATCAAGCGGACGAATAAGCAATATCTTTTTTACAATAAATGTTGAAGAATGCCATGAAATTGCCACAAGAACATTTTATAGGATCATATCCAAAAGATAATTCAATACTTTCACGCCATTTAGATAGCTTTTTTCGAATATTGATAGAAGATTGTTTAACACGCTTAATTAATTTATCATGATGTTTACATCTACGAGCGTAAATACCATAATATCGAAGCATTTTGAATTGTTCATCAGGAATATGAATAATAAGTCTTTGAATAAATTCAAAAACAGGAATTTTTTCAATAATCTTTTTATTATCTTCGTGTCTTTGATACCAAAAAGTAACGAAAGAACCATCATAATCAATAATACGAGATTGAGCCATAGCAGGTCTAGAAATATAGCGAATGATATAGTTTACAACATCGTAAGACGAAGATAAAGAAGGTTTTGCATAAACATAAAAGCCATCTTTTGTATGAGAATAAATAAAATTTTTGAAAGATCTAAAATAAGACTTTCCAAGAAATTTTTCTAAATTAGCAAGTAAGGTAGTTTGCCATTTTTTGCGAAGCATAAGATAGGGAAAGTGATGAAAATCTTTCCAAACAATGGAATTACCAGAAGCGCCTTCAGAAATAAGCATATGAATATGAGGATTCCACTTTAAATCACGACCGAAAGTATGTAAAGCACAAATAATAGCAGGTTTAAAGTTTTGAGATTTATTTAAAGAATAAAACCAATCAAGAATGGTTTGAGAGGCAGATTTAAAAAGAATATCAAGAAGATATCTATTTTTGCGAAAGATAAAACGTAATTCAAACGGAATAGTGAAGACAATATGTCGATGTTTGCAATTAATCAATTTAGCAGATAAAGAAAGAGCACGTTGTTGTTGATATTTAATGCCACAGCAATTGCAGAATCTAGATTTACAAGTGAAAGGAACACATTTGAATTTACCACAATGCTCACAAATATAAAGAGCGTGGCCCAAAACAGGATTTTGACAATTAAGCATTTTATGAATTTCTTTGTTAACGACAGAGCGAACGTTAGGAGTTTGTGAATAAAAATTATCCCAGTGGTCACTCATAATTTGTTTAATAGTAAATTTAGCCATACAATCACCCAAAAGATTATATCACAAAAAAATAAAAGGCACTAACTTAAATTAGTGCCAGCGTGGAACGAAGTTCCACTTTTTTTATCTTATTTTTATTAACAAAAATAAAGCATTTTGAAATATTATTAAATATGCTATGAAATTTGAGTGAAATATCGGTAAAGTTTGTAAGAATATAGAATAATATTTTGGCGTTTTATAAAATTTTTTATTTTTTGCACCCATAATTAGCAAAAAATGTATATATAATGTAGGAGGAAGAATTATGGTAAATTTAATGTTAATGATAAAAGATTTAAAAGAATTTCAAGGATTAATAAATTATGTTATAATAAATAATTCAAATATTAGAATTTACAATATTTCTACTAATATAAATGAAAGTGTAGAGTATTTTAAAGAAAATTATTCTAATATAGATATTATATTAACAGACTATACTTTTTTAGAAGTGCAATGTTTTAAAGATATATTAAATGACTATTTAAAAATAGATATTTCTAATTTTATGATTATTTTTTCAAATTCCAAAAATATAAATAAAAATTCTACTAATAAATTATTTATTGAAAATAATTATAATAATATTCTTAATAAAATAGATAAAATTAATATTCAAAAAAATGACATATTGTTAGCTAAAACTAAAAAAATAATAAGTAATTATTTAAAACAACTAGGATATAATTCATCTCATTTTGGAACAACATATTTAAATGAAACAATTATTTTTTTAATTATAAATAATTATAAAAAATGTCCAAATCTTTCAAAAAATGTTTATCCTAACATTGCAGAAAAATTTTTTACACATTCACATAATATAAAATGTGATATCACATTAGCAACTAAATATATGAACTCAAAAAATACTTTATCCGAAAAAGAAAAGTTTAATATATTTAAAGTCGATGGTTATATATACAGTAAATCTGTTATAAATTATATCTTAAAAAAACAACCATTATATCCGCATAGATATAATGGTTGAAAATTAGATTTTCAAAATTTTTTGGTTACATTTGGATACTAATAACTATTAGATAATAAATTATCTTAATTAGCTAATTCAATCCAAGTATGAACATCACCTTTACGATAATGTCCCGTTCCAGTTCCACCATCACAGGTAGATGCATCATATAAAAGCCGATATGTACCACCTTTAGTGATGTCAAACCAATTGGTTTCTACATAATAGTACCCATTAGAATCTTTTCCGTCAGAATCCATATTGGGTTTAAACACTTCTGTGTGACTTTTATGGCTGGAATTTTCAGGACTAACATCAACAGTTAAGTTGATATCGGAACCAGTAAGTTCACCTTTTTTCCAGGCAATTTTGAGCCGCATTTTATTGGCTTTGTAAATTCTCATGGCACCATTGTTGGTATTCGTAAAAGTGAAATGCCCCAAATAATAAGTGCCAGGATTGTAAGTAGTTGCTGCAAAAGCTGTTGTTGCAAAAAGTGTTGATACAGTTAAAACTATAGTAATAACTAAGCTAAACCGCTTTACAATTGCTTTCATAAAATTCCTCCGTTCTTCTTACTATAATTGTTTTGAAAATCTAATTTTTTTATACATTTGTAATAGGCTTTAATCACTCCTAAAATCAAATGTATTTGTACACATTTAATAAATCTTATGTACAAATACATTTTAAACATTTATTTATTTTTATTCAAAAAAGATAATTTTAGATAATTATTTTTCAAATTCTATAATTATTTTTTCATTATTCCATGTCTCTAAAACAACCTTGATATTTTCCACATTTTCTAAATCAAATTTTGTTAAATTAAATGTTTGCCAATATTTAAAATGTCCATTTGCACTTATTCCGTATCCACCATCAGCATCACTAGTTTGTGAAGCATAAAATTTCTTACCATTATCAGTTTCAATATATGCATTATCTTTAATTAATAAACTGTCATTAACATTCTTTTGTCTTATTTCATCAGATTTTTGGGAATCTTTTTCATAATCTTCCCAATTCATACTTAAATTAAATTTTGTACATGTTTGAGTTACTTCAGCATTAATGGAATCTACATATATATTTTCATTATTACATGATTTATATTTTAATATTTGTGAAGTTCTACTATAAAATTTTTCAGGTACATCTATTTGATTAGACCATTTTCCAGATATAGTATATTTCTTATTATCATTTTGAAATTCAATGTTATTAAAATCTATATATATTATTTTACTTTTAGGTAATTTATCTTCATCTGCTGATATATTGATTGTATAATATATGTATTTTTCATCAGCATAGTCTATAAAAATACTACATGAGGAGTTAATATATTTTTGTGTAGGACTATCTATACTAGCCATTTGATTTTTAAATATTACATTATTTAAATCATCATATATTATTAAATCTGGAATTTTAAAGTTATTATAATCTTCTATATCGATGTTTTCATCTAGTTGAAGAGTCATATTTATATCTAATGTATAATCATCCATTATCAATTCGTCTACACTACTTATTATACTTTGAGATTCACAATAAATTTCTTCTGGAACAGAATATATATAATTGTTTTCTACAGCAGTTTCTACTCCTATACTATCATTAAATAAACTTTTAATAAAGCCACTTATATCTTTTGCAAATACTACCCCACTAGATATAGCTAATATAGAAATTATATAAAATATTACTTTTTTTATTTTAAAATAAAAGCATAAATATTTTTTATTATTTGATGATTTTAATTTTACATTATGAATAGTATTAGTGAAACTATCGGGTATATTATTGCAATTTTTAAAACTGTTATAAATTAAATTATCTATTTTATCACTGTAATCATTCATTATTATCAACCTCCTTATAAAATTCTTTTAACTTTTCTTTTCCTCTAAGTAATCTACTTTTTATAGTATTGACATTTGTGTTTAATAATTTTGCAATTTCTGTGCAAGAATACTGGCTATTATAATGCAATGTTATAACAATTTTTTCATCATAATTTAGATTATCTAAATATTTTTCAAAATCTAAATTAGAATTTATATCTTGCGTCTGATAATAAGATGCTTCATATTTATTACTAGTTAAAATTTTAGCGTACAAATTTGCACTTTTTTTATTTGAATTATAAATTTTATTACATTCATTTATAAGGACACGAATCATATAATATTTAAAGTGTTTCTCATTTTTTATTTTGAAAATATTATTATATGTAATAATCATAGTATTTTGTATAGCATCATTTATGTCATCAATATTTTTTAATCTAGTTTTTGCTACCCTATATAAATCATCTTCAATTTGCATAGTTAATTCTTTAAAAACTTCTTCATCACCTTTGTGCAATCTTTTAATTAAATCTTTCAATTATTTTCCTCCTTTCAAAAATCCTTTCACTTAATAAATATAATAATTGGATCTTTTGGGTGCAATATAATGTATATATTATAAAAAATTTTTAACTTGTACAATAATTAACTTCTTAAAATAAAAAATAATATAAATAATAGAAAATCTTTAAACAATGCTTAAGTACAACAGTTTAAAGATTTTTTACTATAAATTTTACAAGCAAATGTGAAAAATAAAATTTGTGTTCGCTTTTTGTTGTGTGCCAAGATTTACATAGATTTTAAAAAAATAAAAATCTAATCATTTTTAATCATTTGTAATTTTAACTAGTTCTATATAATCATTTGCGTTTTGTATTCAAAAATCGTTGTATCATTAAATCAAGCTTAAGCTAAATGGCTGTCGACAGTCAAAATAATTTATGAAAGTGAGGATTTTTATTATGAATTATTTTGATTCAAATAACACAAATGAAATTTTATCTTTAAATACTGCTTCTGTTCAAAAACAATTAGAAAAACAAAGTTATGAGAAATACTCAATTAAAGAAAAAGAAAATTCAAAAGAAAAAAATCATATTGATTATGAACATTTAGAAAACATATTTTCAAATGAAATCTATTTTAGAGCTATGAAAGATTTATCTAAAAATGAAAAACTAATTTTGTATTTGTACTGCTATGAATACAGAACTCTTAATGAGATTTGTAAAATTCTTAAAAAGTCTAAAAGTGAAATTATTGAGTTAAGATTACAAGCTGTTAATAATTTCAAAAATAATGTCGAAAAGTATCAAAATTTGTATTCTAAAAAGAACGGTGGCGATTCATTAAATGAGTAGCAATACTAAATATGTAGTTGTAGTTTATAAAGAAGTTGGCAAAGAACCTGAATTTAGAAAAATTGAAAATAGCATAGAAGAATTTGAAAAATTAGTTGGTGGCGAAATTACTACGATTCATTTTGAAGATATAGAAATTGTCTATAAAAAAGATAGTGATAATTTAAGACCTAACATTTATATTAGACCTGAATTTTTAAGTATAGGACTGTCAATAAGAGGTACTTTATTTGTTATCAATAAAAATGATGATAGTTTTTCAACCTTAAATAAAGACCAAGCGATTAAATACAGAGAAATGCTTATAAGGTCAAGCTTTAATTATGAAAATTTTGATGAGTTCGGTCGCTATGTTCCCCACCAAAAAAGAAATCAAAGGAAAAAAAGAAATTATGATTTAATGGCTACTAATTCTAAAGAATCAGTAAAACCAAATTATCCCGATGTTATTACTAATAAAGTAAAAACAGGAGATCCAATAGTTGAGAATTTAACAAGTATTCCAGGTATAAAACTTGTAGCAGTTAATGAAGAACAAGACAAAAAAGATACTACTAAAACAAGTGAAAATATTATTTCAAATATTGAGAGTAATACAACTTCTAATGTTGAAGATGATGATTCTAATGAAGTAGATATAGAAATTGTATTAAAAATGATTTTAGATATGCAAGGTACGATTTTAAGATTCATTAAAACAATTACTGGCTAAAGGAGATTTATATATATGACAAAATTAGAAGTAAGTGATGAATTAAGAAATTTTATACAGAATACCTGTGAAGAATATAAAAGAGAATTTAGAAAACACTGAAAAGATGTTAGTCAATTTTCAAAAGGTGGCAAATATCTAGAATGGGAATCTTATAAATATGAATATAGAGGAGAATAAAAATGAGTATTATTAAAAAAATTCGTGAACTTTTAGGAAAAGATTATGATGAAGATGATGACTTTTATGATGATTTCGATTATGAAGATTATTGCGTTAATTATAATAATTCTAGAAAAGTTTCAAAAATACATAGAGCTAAAGAAACTGAAATTCCAAAAGCTACTAAAGAAATTAAATCAAATGGTTTAACTGAAAATGTGCAAGAAAAAGTTATTATGAATGAGATGTTAAGTGTAAATGAATATGCTGAAATTTTAGAATATGCTTTGAATGAATTTAAAAGGACTTTTAGTTGTCCTAATAAAGATATAGAAATTGTTTTTAGAAAAAGAATTAATAAAAGTAAAGGAGATGAAAAATATGAACGAGATGAATAATATAACAACTAATATTATAGATGATATGAAAGTAATTGATACAGAAGATAAAAAAGTAGTAGTTAATCTAAATCAAAAATTAAGTGCGGAAGATTTAATGGCTATTGAAAGTATAAGAAAATTAAAGAACCCATTTAGAATGGTTGGTGTAAATACAGTTATGAAAGATTTGAATATATGTAAGACAGTAGCGTATAGACTTTTTCAAAGAGATGATTTTCCATCAATAAATATAGGAAAAAGTAATCAAGTAATGATACTTGCTTATATGATTTGGAAAATGAATAAAAGAGTTTGATGGAGATTTTAATTTGAGCGGAAATAAAATTGGAAGTGTATATTATGATAACACAAAAAATAGATGGGTTGTTGCGTATTATGTATTTGATAAAAATACTAATAAAGAAATTAGAAAAAGAAAAGTAGTAAAAACAGAAGAAGAAGGCAAACAGTTTTTGAGTTCACTTCAATATCAAAAAGGAAATGAAATATTTATTGAAAATAACGGTATTCCTTTAGGACAACTTATGAGGTCAAATATTCAAAGAAAACTTGATATGAATTTAATAACTGAAACACAATATGCAAGAGTTTTAAAAACAATACAAGTAATTGAGAAAAATGATATTTGCAAAAGAAAAATTGAAGATATTACAAGTGATGATATTCAAAATTATATAAATACTTTAAAAGATTATAGTAATTCATATATAAAAAAAATAATGGAACAATTTAATCAATCATATCGCCTAGCAATAAATAAAGGTTATATTAGTAAAAATCCTATGGTTGATGTAATAAAACCTAGAAGTACAAAGCCAGATAAAGAAGTTCGAGCAATGACTATTGAAGAACAACAGACTTTTACAAATTATTTAATGAGTAAAACTATTCAAGAAGAACCTTACAAAAATGTATTTTTAATTCAAATGTATATGGGATTGCGTATTAGTGAAGTATTAGCATTAAGAAGTAGTGATATAAATTTAAAATGGAATTTATTAAAAGTAAATAAAACCTTAACAACAGATAAAAACGGAAAAACAATTATGGGAGATACAACAAAAACTTATGCTGGTATTAGAGATGTTCCAATTCCTAAATTTATAAGAGATTCTATAATAGAACAAATGAAACTTGCAGAAAATCAAAGAGACCATCAATTATTTATTAGTCCTAATAATAGTTATGTTGATAGTAGAAATACAAATAGAATATTAAAGAAAAGGTTATTAGATTTAGGTATTACAGGTATATCTACTCATAGTTTAAGACACACTTATGGTACAAGATGTGTTGAGGCTGGTATGAGAGCAGTTGCACTTCAAAGGTTAATGGGTCATAAAGATGTTTCAGTAACTTTGAACACATATACATCAGTATTTAATAAATATAAGGAATCAGAACTAGAAAAAGTAAATGATTATTATATGAATAATGATATTGTGAATCAAAATCAAAAATTTTTAAATAAAAATGATGATGTAAAAGAAGATAATAGTGTTATTAAAAAAAGAAAAATATTAAAAGAAATAATTAAAATGTTGGAAAATGATGTAATAAAAGGTTTATTACCTATCTCTGAATATCAAGAGAATATAGAATATTTAAAAGAAAAATATAAGTTTTTATATGAAGAAGAAAATGGAGATGATGAAAGATGAATAAAAGTGATATTCAAAAAAGAATAGATGGTTTAAATGAGTATATGTTATCTGATAGTGATAAACAATTATTATTACTTAAGATTTCGAGTGATTATACATATAATAAAGCTATTGCACTAATAGAGAAAAGTTCAAAAAGAAATGATTGGTATTCAATAGATGATAAGCGTTGCTTTAAAACTTGGAACGAAATTGATGCTTACATAGATGGAATATGTAAAGGCAAAAATACAAACTTTTATGAAGAACACGAAAGATAAATTATTAAAATTGTTTTAAGCATTTTAAATAATTTTAATAATGAAGTGGAAAGGTACGGGAAACCGACAGAGGTTTCCTGTATCAAGATATTTAAAATAACAATTATTGGAAAAATAATTGTATTATTCAAATGTATTCAAACAAATACAATGAATAATTTTAAATAATCTTGAAAAAGGTTTATTAAGGAAAATGTGTTTCCTTAATCATACGGAACTTCGTAGAAGTTCTAGTATGTTAGAACTTAAAAAAGTTTTGAGTATTTAAGTTAAAGTAAATAAGTAAAAAATAAATAAAGCTTCGTAGTAAAGCTAAAATAAAAAAGGAGAAATAAAAAATGAATAATAATTTAATAAGTAACGATAAAAAGGCAAGTGATTTATATAATGATTATAAAAAAGGGATAATTACATATGATAAAATGTTTAATTTATTAGTTGAAAAAAGAAAAGAAAGAGAGAATAAAAATATGGAATTAAATAATAAAGAATTAAATATAATTAGTGATTATGCAAAAGGAAAAATTGATTTGAATAAATGTTATGAATTAATAAAAGAAAATAAAAAATTAGATATTGAAGAAATTGATTTAGATAAAATTTTATCAGTAAAATTAGATAAAGAATTTGATAACTTTTGCGAAAATTTAAAAACAAAAACACCAGAAGAAATAATAGAAAAATCTTATGAAATTACAGTAAAAGATGAATTAAAAGAAGAAATTAAAAATATGAACTTACACGATAAAGAAAAAGCAATAATGATAGAACAAAATGATTTATTAACAGAATTTTATCATGATTGGTTAGATACAGATGTACCATTAGGAGATGTATTGAAAGAAACATTAGAGGAATCAGTTTCAACTTTAACAAGATACTATGGGAAACAAGATAAATTTAGAATAGAAAAATAGATTAGTGATGATGTTGTATGAGTTATGCTATAATAAGAAATTGTAATTATAAAAAAGATAATTTAGCAGGACTGTATAAACACAATGAAAGAAAAAATACTAATTATTCTAATAAAGATATTAGTAGAGAAAAAATGATTAAAAATTATTCTATTAAAGAATGTTCTACTACATATAATAAACAATTTAAAATATTAAAAGAAAAATATAGCTTAAAAAGTAGAATAACAAGTTATACAAATATATTGTGCGAATTTGTTATTACATCAGATAAAGATTTTTTTGAAAGTATTGGTGAAGAAGAAACAAAAAGGTATTTTAAAACTGCATATAAATTTGTTGCAAATTACCAAAATTTAGGCGAAGAATTTATTATTTCTGCAAAAGTGCATTTAGATGAATCAACTCCACATATGCATATTGTATTTATACCAGTTATACACAAATTAGATACAAAAAGTGGAAATGTTATAAATAAAATAGCTTGTAGTGAATATTGGAAAGGCAAAGATAGTTATAGAAAATTACAAGATAATTTTTATAAATATATGACTAGAGCTGGTTTTAATTTAGAAAGAGGAAATCAAGACCGAGAAAACGAGCATATTCCAATAGAACAATTAAAACAAGTTACTAATTATGAAGTACAAGAAATTTTTAAAGAAACAAAACATATTGAACAAGAAGTAGTAACAAATGATATTGAAATACTGAGAGAAAATTATAAAAGAGTAATAAAGAAATTCAATACACTTGCTAAAAGATATACTAGAATAAAAACAATAACAGAAGAAACAATGTATAAAACAGAAAAAATACAACAGGAAAATATAGAATTAAAACAAGAAAATATAAAACTTGAAAATGAAGTTGAAACATTAAAAGAGTTTATAGATAAAACTTTTGAATGTGTAAGTTTATTATTTGATTTTCCAATAAATAGATTAAAAAGTATTGTAAAGAACTTTTGGAATAAAATAAAAGAATAGGAATAAAGCCTCAAAATCGTATTTGAATTTGAGGCTTTTATAAGCAAATTAAATATTATAAATTACTATGAGATTATATCATATTTTAGTATTAAATATTTTTTAAATAATCAATATATTCTTCTAAACACATATCTAATTCATTCATTTTCTTTGCATTTTCTACTCCGACATATCTCCAATGCCATGGTTCATAATCGACTTTGGTAATATCTTCTTTTTCTTGTTTATATCTTAATATAAAACCATAATTTTCTGCATTTTTTTGTAACCATTTAAACTCTTCTGTTTTTTCAAAATCATTATTCACATAATTAAAATCTACAGCTAATCATAGATTATGCTCACTTGTTCCTGGTCTATTTATTGTTTGCAAAGTTAATTTTTCTGCTTCTTCTCTTGTATTTCCAAGTTGCATAAAATAATTTATTTTATTGTTAAATAAATCCGTTTGATATTCTATACTTCTATATGCGGATTGTACCCATATATTAGTAACTCCACTCTTTTTCATATCTTTTAACATTTGATTTAATTCGATTATAGCCCTCGAATCAAATTTTCTTGTGCTATCTACATATTCTAAATCAATTTCAAAATTGTCTGGTAATGAATGTTGATAATTAACTAATATTAGTTTCCAATCTGTTATATCGTAGGTGTACCACTATTTAATATATGAGTTGAACTTGTTAAATTTCTATTTGCAAATTCTTGTTTTAATTCATCTAATGACATTTCTGTTTTTACTACAAAAACTACACGATATGTTGTATAATCTCCATTTCCTCCAGAATCTCCTATTCCACTTTTCATCGCAATTTTTTCAATATTATCTGGTAATACAAAATTAGACATTTCTTTTTCAAATCCCTTTAAGCCTGTATTACAAGATAGCCAAATGCTAATAAATGTCATTGCAATTATAACTATAAATATTATTATAATTTTTTATTTTTCATATATAGTTTTCCTCCACTGTAACTTACTATTTGTCTAAATAATAACATAAGAATAAATTATATTCAATTAAATCTTTTTTTTATAATAACGAATAATTTTGAGTAACCAATGGTGACCAAAAAATAGCAAGAAAATTAATGTAACTAAACAATAATAAGCATTTGCTTGATTTTCTTTCTGGTCACCATTTTTTTTTGTAAGTGACCAATATGGTGACCAAAGTTATAAAAAATTGAATAATTCTAAATAATTTTGAAATATAATTGAATAGGAAAATAGTTTTTAAATGGCTATTTTTGTGGATTTTCAATAATCTTGAATAAAAATAAAAACCGTTGAAAACTACTGTTTCCAACGGTTTTTGGTCGAGGTGACAGGGATCGAACCTGCGACCTCATGGTCCCAAACCACGCGCTCTACCAACTGAGCCACACCTCGATTGTTATTTATAACACAATATATGATAACATAGAAAATAAAAAAAATCAAGTATTTTTTTATTTTTTATTGAAAT
>CALXZR010000101.1 GCA_944393295.1 uncultured Clostridia bacterium | reverse complement strand
CCATACTATCATCTGCTGGTACTGTTACGCTATCTTTTAAGGTTATTACTTTATTTACTATGTTTTGTATGTCTTCTACTGCTTCTGCTCCACTTCCTGACATAGTTGCATTTATTTCTAGGCTCTCTGCTATTTCTTTCTCTTCTGTATCTTCTCCTATATATCCTAGTGCTCCATTTATTATTACAAATTTATCTACATCTTCATCACTTAGAGTTTGAATATAATTTTTCATTTGTTCTCCTGCAACTGTTACTTGTCCAAACATTCCAAGCTCTAATTCCTCTTTATACTTTGCAAATTTTTGCTTTAAACTTGCATTTTGTGCTTGTTCTAAAATTCCATTTTCTCCTGTTACTAAATTAATTGATACCCCTGCTAAAATCAATAAAACTATTATTGTTATTACTAATGCTATTAATGTAATACCTGAATATTCTTTTGTTTTGTATAATTTCAAAGAATTTAGTTTTAATATACCATTTTTTCCTTTGTTCATTTTTGCTTTTCCTCCTAAGTTTTCATGGATTTTCCTTAAGTCTTCGACTTAAAGAAATTTTTTAATTTAAATTTTTCTCTATTTTCATATCTTTTACTTCTTTTATATTTAAAAAGCTATACTAAATTTATAAATGGTAAAATTAAATTACCGTTTTAGAAAAAATAAAAAGACACATAATTAAAACTTATGATACAATGTTGGTGCCGAATCAAACATTGAAAGAAGGTATTAATTATGTGTCAAGATAATAATAACACAAAAAGTAGAAAAGGTAAACACTTAGATTATAAAGATAGGCAATCAATAGAAAGATGGTGGAATCGAGATCATCGTACAAAGGTTGAAATAGCCAGACTTTTAGATAAAAATGAAAAAACGATAAGAAATGAGATAAAAAAAGGATTAGTAAAAAATTTAACAAGTGAATTAATAGAAATATGGGTTTATAGTGCGGATGTTGCTCAAGAGAAATATGAATATTACTTAAATGCAAAAGGACCAAAATTAAAAATAGATAACGACTATAAATTAAAAGAATATATTGAAAAAGCGATTAAAGAAGATAAAAAATCTCCAGAAGTAATAGCATCAGAAATAAAAGAAAAAGGATTTAAAACACAATTATGTGCGAGAACAATAAGAAATAATATATATGCCGGAGATATTTTTGATATAAAACCAACAGATATGATATATAGCAAAAAGTATAAAGAGAAGAATAAAGAAAGAACAATAAGTGATAAAGTACCAGCAGAAAAAAGTATAGATTATCGCCCAGAAGAAGCAAATAGAAGAGAAGTTTATGGACATTGGGAAGGAGATTTAGTGATAGGAACTAAAAAAAGAGGTTCAGTATTGTTTACATTAACAGAAAGAAAGACAAGAGAAGAAATAATAGTAAAAATAGCAGGAAAAAAAGCAGAATATGTAGTGGAAGCGTTAGATAAAATAGAAAAGAAATATAAAAAAGTATTTTCAAAAAAATTTAAAACAATAACATTTGATAATGGAGTAGAATTCAGAAAATGGAAATTATTAGAAAAATCTTATGATAAAAGAAGAAAAAAAGCAAGGACACAAGTATTTTATGCACATCCATATCGTTCAGGAGAACGAGGAAGTAACGAAAATGCAAATAGACTTATACGAAGATTTATACCAAAAGGAACAGATATAACACCAATAACAGAAGAATATATACAAAAGATAGAAGATTGGATAAATAATTATCCAAGAGCGATGTTTAATTATAAAAGTACCAACAAAATTTTAAGTGAATTATGTGCATAATAAACCGGAAATTTATTATTGCCATTTATAAAGCTATACTAAATTTTATTTTTGTATTGACTAAAAAAAGCTCAAATGATAGAATTTTACTAAATATAAAAAACCTTAAGTCGAAGACTTAAGGTATTTTTTATTTATGTAAATTTTTTAGCACACAAAAAGAGCACCAAATTTTTTTATTAATTTAATGCTCTTTTTATATTCTTCTATTCAGTATTACTGTCTGGATTTTTTGCATCATAGTCTGGGTCTATTTGATAAATATATAATTCATCTTCACTATATGCTGAATGCAATATTTCTCCATTCTCATCTTCTATATAGTATTCTCCTGTTTCATTGTTGTAGTTTATCTCTGTATTTGTGTTTTCTTCTTCATTATTTAAATTATTTCTTCTATTAATTACAACTGCTATTACTATAATTAATAAAACTACGATAGCAATACCAACTATAACTTTTTTATTATTGCTCATTTTTTATCTCCTTATTACTTATATTTTATTAAAATCCATTTTTATGACTCCAAGTTAAATTTGATACTGGTGAATAGTCTATAATATTATTGTTTCCTGACAAGTATAACTCTGTTAATTTTCCATTTCTTTTACTATTTAAATTTGCTAATATATCTAAGTTTCTATAAGTTTTAGTACTTCCATCTGTATCGATATAAGATGATGTATCTGCTATTGCATTATTTTGTAAATTTAATGAAGTTAGATTTTTTAAGTTTTCTAGTGGTTTTAATGCTGTTATATTGTTGTTTCTTATATTCAACGTTTTTAAATTTGTTAATCTCTCTATTCCATTTAAAGAATTGATATTGCTATATCCTAATGTAACATCTTCTAGTGTTGGACAGTTTTTTATTGCACTTATATCTAAATTTGCAGATGTATAATTTACCGTTAATTTCTTTAATCCAGTAAATTTTTCTATTCCTTTTAAATCTTTTAAAATATTTTGTGATTCTCTATCATTGTATCCAGATAAATTCAAATCAGTTATATTTGGAATTTCATCTTTTATATATTCAGATAAGCTATTAAACTGTAAAAATTCAGCTCTCTTTAAATTAAAAGTTTTTAAATTTTTAGCATTTTTTAAACTATTAAAAAATTCCGTTTTTAAAACCATATTTTGATTTGTTCTGCCTACTGAAACTTCTGTTAAAGCATCTGAATTTTCGGCAATTATAGGTATACCTCCGTTCATTTTGTCCTATATAAGTAACACTATCTGGAAAATAGACATTTGCTATGATTCCGACTTATACTTACATATTCTAATCCTGTATTTCTCAGATCTATTACTGAAGAAGCACTTCCTATTTTAGCTCCCCACTGAGCAATTCTCAAATATTTCAAGTTTTCTAAACCTTCTAAGCATTTTATTACATCTATGCTTGTACAATTTAATCCACTTTCACTACCACCTTTATCTCCGTGCCAATAACTTTCATCTCCAGTCCCATTAAGTCTATTAATCGTTGGTACTATATTTTTAAAACTAGAGCCATCTGATACTCTTAAGGTCTTTAATTCTATTGCATAAGTATTTAAGTTTGTTAATGAATTTTCTCCTTTTACTCCTGTGTTTCTTAAGTCTAATTCAATTAGCTTTGTTACTCCTCCTTCTGATATAAAATCTATACTTGTTAATGTTGGATTATCTTTTAAAGTTAAAAATTGCAAATTTTTCATACTCTTTAATATCGTATTAAATTGTTCATTATTTAATTTTGTACATCCTTCTAGATTTAGATGTGTTATAAATTCATTTTCATATAGATCTGAATATAGTTCTTCATATGTTACTGCATTTGGAGTATAATACTCTGCTACATTATATACTGTTCCTGTTAAAAATTTTACTGGTAAGCTATAATTTGAACCACATGCTAATATTATTTCTGATATTCCTTGTACACTCATATTTGTACTACATCCACCTAAATATAAATACCTTATCGCTGTATCGTTTTCAAAATAGCTTACATTTGCTAAATTACTATTATCCTCTAAATTTACTTGTTGAAGTTTTGTTTTATTTGCTAAGCTTGCTATTGCTGTTCCTGTTTCTACATCTTCTCCACCATTTTCCAATGTTCCAAGTTTATTTCCTACTCCACACAAATAAACTAGATTGTTCATATTTTCCATTCCTGCTAATGAAGTCAAATTATTATATTCACATTTAAGTAATATTAAATTTGTATATCCATTTATCGCATTTAAATTACCTTCTATATTGTTACAATTTATTGACAAATATTTTACTGCTTTCTTTGTTGTTTCTGTAAGCATTGATAGTGGCTCAATACTTGTTATTGTTTTTTTGGATTTGATATTATTAAAATTATTTATTACATCTATATCTGATATACAAAGTGTCGTACCAACCACAGCCAAATACTCTAAGCTTCCAAACTCTGCATCTTTTATCCCTGTACATAATTTATTTAATTCATTATCGTCTACATTGTATAAATACAAATATTTTAATTTTTTTACCCCAGATAACCCACTATAATCTGCTACTGTTGTGCTTTTAAAATATACATAATTTAATTGTGGGCAGTTTTCTATTCCTGCTACATTATTTAAATTTACTCCATCTATTGTTAGTTCTTTTAATGAACTTAGATTATAAAATTCACTAAAATCCGTTATTCCTGAACGGCTATCTATTGTTAGCTGTGTTACCGCTTTTAGTTCTTCTGCTGTTAATATTCCATCTTTATTTCCACTTGCGTCTGCTATATCAAAATTTGAAAGCAAATTATAAAAGGCTGAATTATCATCTTTATTAAATACTTCTCTTAGTGGATTATCTGCATTTAATTCATCTGTTGTTACTCCCATTATACTATCTGTTCCGCTTGAGCAGTAATATACTTGCAGATTCTCTGTTACTCCATATACATCATTTAAATTTACATAGTCTGCATATTCTCCTTCTCCTGCATCTCCGCCTTTTATCTGACTTCTTATATCTTCTGGAAGTCCACTTTTCTTTATTAAATATAGTGCGTGTCCATCTGCATCTACTACATATCTTAATCCGCCTATTCCTTCATTGGCTGGTATATAAAACCAGCTAGGCTCTAAATTTATCATTGTTAATACTTTGCTATCTGCATCTTTCATTTCTTCGTAGTGTTCTACATAGAAATTATTTAAATACTCTTCTAGCACTGCTACACTTTGCATATATGTTGCATTTTGTGCTTGTGTTATTATTCCATTATCGCCAATTACTGCATTTAAAGATATTCCTGCTAGAATTAACATTACTATTATTGATATTACTAAAGCTATTAAAGTAATACCATTTTTTTGTTTTAAATCTAGGAATTGTTCTCTTTTGTTCATTTTTGCTCCTCCAATCACTTTATTACTTAAAAATTTCTTTAATAAGAAGTATTATTTTTTTCCTATTTTGCATACTTTTTCCACTTTTTAAATTCCTTATTCAAAATTATTATATGATATGTGCAATTATTTTGCAAGAGTTTTTAAGTGCATTTTTGTTTCTTTTTTTATTATAAACTTATTGTAAATCTTACATGGAGGTAATGTTATGAACAAATTAAAAATACCAGAAAATCACAGTGGTGTAAGTAAAACTTTGCGTCTACCAGAAAACATAGTAGATGAAGTTCAAAATTTAGCAATACTAAAGAATTTATCTTTTAATAAAACTATTATCTCTTTACTTGAGTTTAGCTTAGAAAACATAGACGAAAAAGATAAAAGTGAACTAAAGAAAATGTCTAGAGATTCGTTTATATTTTAGCAACAAAAAAGCACATATTAATATAAATTTAATATGTGCTTTTTTTGTTATTTTATTCTATTATTTACTTAAATTTTACAGCCTATGTTAATATCTACTATTCTTAGATTATCGTCCTGTTTTTTAAAGTCATTTTCCAAAAACAGCCACTATTAATACAATGGGTTTCCATAGTATGCATCTAATAAAAGTTGTTTAATTTCAGAAACTAATGGTACTCTAGGGTTAACTGTTGTACATTGATCTGAAAAGGCTTTGTCTGCTAAGCTATCTACTTTAGCTAAAAATTCTGCTTCTTCTATTCCACATTCTTTAAGTGATTGTGGTTCTCCAACTTTTGTACTTAACTCTTTAATTGCCATTACTAAAGATTTTACACCTTCTTCATTATTAGATGCTTTTAATCCCAATCTCTTTGCAATATTTGCTAATTTTTCATCAGCTATATAATGATCATATTTTGGCCAAGATACAAATTTTGTTGGTGCTGTACCATTATATTTCATAACATAAGGTAGCATTATTGAATTTGCTCTACCATGTGGTATATGAAATTCTGCTCCCAATTTATGTGCAATTGAGTGGTTAACACCTAAGAAAGCATTTGTAAATGACATACCAGCTATACAACTTGCATTATGCATTTTTTCTCTTGCTACTTTGCAATCTCCACCTTTATATGATTCTTCTAAATAATCAAATACTATTTCTATAGCCTTTTCAGATAAACCATCTGTATAATCAGATGCCATAACTGAAACATAAGCTTCTAATGCATGTGTTAAAACATCCATACCTGTATCTGCAACTAATTTTGGTGGTAATGTCATAACTAAATCTGGGTCAACAATAGCAACATCTGGTGTTAGTTCGTAATCAGCTAATGGATATTTCATATTTCTCTTTTTATCTGTAATAACAGCAAAAGATGTTACTTCTGAACCTGTTCCTGAAGTTGTTGGAATTGCAATCATTTTACATTTTTCTCCAAGTTTAGGAAATTTGTAAGTTCTTTTTCTTATATCCATAAACTTAAGTTTTAAGCCCTCTGGGTCAGCATCTGGATGTTCATAGAATAGCCACATACCTTTAGCAGCATCTATTGCACTACCACCACCAAGAGCTATTATTGCATCTGGTTCAAAGTTTTTCATTGCTTCTACACCTTTATTAATTGTATCAAAAGAAGGATCTGGCTCTACCTCGGAAAATATTTCTGAATGAGCATATTGTTCTCTTTTTCTTAAATGATATAGTATTTTATCTACATATCCAAATTTTACCATAGATTGATCTGTAACTATAAATACTCTTGATATATTTGGCATTTTTTCTAAATAACTAATTGAACCTGCTTCGAAATAAATTTTTTCTGGAACTTTAAACCATTGCATATTAACCCTCCTCTTTGCAACTCTTTTTAAATTTATTAAATTTACTGATGATACATTAGCTGTTGTTGAATTTCCACCAAATGTACCACATCCTAGAGTAAGTGATGGCATATTAGTATTATATATATCTCCAATAGCGCCATGTGTTGAAGGTGAATTTACAATAATTCTTCCTGTTTTAACAGTTTTTGAAAATTCTAGTATAGTCTCTTTATCCTCAGAATGAATAACAGCAGAGTGTCCCATACCAGCATATCTAATTAATTTATCAGCTAATGCAATTCCTTCATCTTTTCCATCAACTGTATAATAAGCTAATACTGGACTTAATTTTTCTTTTGAGAAAGGATGCTCATCTCCAACTCCATTTTCCCAAGCTACCAATACTTTAGTGTCTGCTGGAACTTCAAAGCCAGACCATTCTGCAATTGTTTTTGGACTTTGTCCTGCAATTTCTCCTCTTAATTTATTGCTCTTTTCTGGATCAAACATTCTAGCTTGCAATTTTGCTCTTTCTTCATCATTAACAAAATAGCAATTAGCTTCTTTCATTAGTCTTTCAAATTCTGGTGCAATTTCTTTATCTACAATAACAGCTTGCTCTGAAGCACAAATCATTCCATTATCAAATGATTTTGACATTACTAAATCTGTTACTGATGTTTTTAAATTTGCTGTTTTATCTATATAGCAAGGAACATTTCCTGGTCCAACTCCTAAAGCTGGCTTTCCAGATGAATATGCTGATTTTACCATTCCAGAGCCACCAGTTGCTAATATTAAATCAACATCTGGGTGATGCATAAGTAAAGTAGTAGCAGTAACAGAAGGTTTATCTATCCATAAAATGCAATCTTCTGGTGCACCCTCTGAAATTGCTGCTTCTCTTAAAATTTCAGCTGTTCTTGTACTAGACTTTTGAGCTGATGGGTGAAATCCAAAAATAATTACATTTCTTGTTTTTGCTGAAATAATTGATTTAAACATAACTGTTGAAGTTGGGTTTGTAACAGGTGTTACTCCTGCTATTATACCAACAGGTTCTGCTATTAAAGAATATCCCTCTTCTTCATTTTTTGAAATAACTCCAACTGTTTTATCATGTTTAATACTATGATATACATATTCTGAAGCAAACATATTCTTTGTAATTTTATCTTCGTAAATACCTCTTCCTGTTTCTTCTACTGCTAATTTCGCAAGTTCCATATGATGATCTAAAGCTGCCATTGACATTTTCTTTACAATTCTGTCAATTTGTTCTTGATCTAGTTTTTTATATTCTTCAGAAGCAACTTTTGCTCTTTCAACTAGATTATTAATCATATCTTCTATTTCTTTTCTTTCCTTTTCGTCTATCTCTGCCATTTTTATCCTCCTTGTATTTTATTTCCTTAGCTTATAGTATACATATAATTTATTTTTAATTCAATAATCTACTTAAAATATTTTTTGCTTTTTTGGTTATTTTTTTTGACAAATTATTTATTTTTCTAAAGTATTTCTCTTTTCTAAAATTTTATTATTTAAAGCTTCTAACATTTCATCAAATTTAGATACTCCTATACTTATTCCTTTACCTTTTTCTATAATAAATTTTGTATTACAATATTCTGTTATCCTTTCTTTAGCTCTTGCTTGAGACAATAGTATTATATCAAAATCTATTTTATTTTTACTTTGATATCCCAATACTTCTAAAGCATCTTTTCTTTTTCTTATAAATTTTAAAGTTCTCCTATAATTTGTTATTTCTCCTGGTTTTCCGAGCTCTTCCGGAAATTCTATCTTTAAAAAATCTTTTTCACTATCATCTATATATTTTTTTCCTATATCTGTAAAAAAAATACTAGAAAAAATTTTTGAAACCTTTTTCCTTAAATTTTCGTCCATCTTTGCCATAGGAACTACTTTTCCTTCTAAGTCGCAAAAATATGAGCCATATTTTGCAATACCACCTTCTATACACCTATTCATACCAATATTTTCTGCAAAAGCTTGTAATTTGCTAATCCATTCTTGAACAATTTCTGGAGATTTATTAGAAAATATAAAAATTTTAGCATTTCTCTTTTCTAATTTTTCATATTGTTTCAGCATTTTAAACATAGCTTCTAGTTTTTCTTTAGAAATAAAATCAAAAATATTACCTTCATCTTTACTATAAATATGTAAAAAAAACGGAAGTATATTCTCTTTTGCCATACTCGTATTAGATATTTCACTTAATAATTCATTAAATTCTTCACAAATTCCATCTTTTTTATCAATTGGTTTCAAAAATTCATTTCTCTCTTTTTCTCTTCTAGCTAGTTCGTCTGCTTTTTTCTTTTCTTCCTCTTTCTTTATTCTTTCTTGTTCTTCTAATTTTCTTTTAGCTTCCTTTTCTGCATTAATTTTTTCTTGTTCTTCTTGTAAATTCTTCTCTTCCGCCCTAATTATCATATCTTTTAATTTAGTAAAATGAGAATTTAAAATTTCTATATATCCCTCTGATATCGAAGCAATTGACATTAATTTCATCTCGCTAATTGCTGTTTCTAAATTCATATTATATTTAGTACACATTATATTTAATATCTTTAATAAATCCTCTAATGCTTCTTCAGATTGTTCTCCATTTATTTTTTTAAAAGTTTCATATTCTTTTTTTAGCTTTTTAGTTGCTCTTCCATTTAAATATTTATCTATATCTTTTCTATGCTTATACAATGATATTATAGATTCTATTTGTAAATTGTCTATATCTATATATGAATATTTTTGCATCAATTCTTGAAATAATTTATCTGCTTCAGCTAAACTTTCTAATCTATCATCAGATAAATCTTTTCCTTCTGCTACTATTTCTTTTAATTCTTCTTGTCTTTTATTTTTTAAATATGTAGATAATCTTGAAATTAATTCTTCTATTGATATATCACTATCATCAATTTCAAAAACCTTAAATAATACTTTTCTTACACTTTCTTGCTTATCTTTTAATACTTTAAGTGAATTCATTTTATCACCATTTAAAGCTTCATCTAGCTCTAGTTGTAAACAAATTGGATATAATAAGTTTTCAAGTTCTTTTATACTTCTATTCATAAATTTTAAAACCTCCTATATCTCCAATGTTTTTTAAATTAGTTATAATGAACTCCCTTACCTTTAATGGTATCTGCCAATAGATTTCCTTGTCTAATAATATTTTTGTATTTTCCAAATTTTTAATTTTTTCTATTAATTTATCTTCCCCATCTTTTCCTAAATTTCCTACAAATGGTAAATCAAATTCACCATTATTTAAATTTAATTCAACCATATACAGAGCTGCCTTTTCTGAAAAAACAATTACTCTATTTCCATTATCTTTTTCTTCTAAAATATACATTGTTATATTGCTAATTTCGTTCTTTAAATCTTGATTTATAAAACCACCATAATATTTAGAATTTTTATCCACAATTAGCTCACTATTTGTTAATTTTAATGCACCACTTAAGCCATATATGTTGATAGCTGTAAATAAGAATATATTAGCTACAATCCAAATTTTTTCTTTTATATGAATTTCTTTATTTATTATAATAACTAACATTACTAAATTTAATATAATAGCAAAACTAGTATGATACATATTAATAATAGGAAAAGCCGTAATGTTCAAAAAAATTGAAAAAATAAATATATTTTTTTCATTTTCATCATATATTATATGTTTTTTTATTAGAAATAAATATAAAGCATAGATTAATATACTTGACAAAAAATATATTAATATTAAAGCTTCACAACCTTCTGCTATTGCAAAATTTCCTTGTGTAAACTCACTCATGCCTAAAAAAGCATAATTTATAAAATCAAAAAAATTTCCTTTTGCAAACATTATTATAGATGAAATTAATACAAAAATAAGAAATATAGAAATTTCCTTAATAGTTAATTTTATATTTTCTTTTAAATTCTTAGTATCTAAAAATAAGTTTGATAAAATTATAGCTATAACATAATATATACCAATATTTTGCTTTGTAAAAAATATTAGAAACATAGCCAAACTTTGAAGAAAAATATTTTTAATTGTATTTTCTTTTTTATAAATATAAATTCCAAATATATATAAAGCTATTGCAAGAATATTGTAATTTGCTCCAACTTTTATGTATGGACTTAAAAATAATAAAAAAACTAAAATTGTAAAAATTGATAGCGATTTAGATATTTTAAATTTTTTTAAAAGTAAATATATAGAAATAAATAGAAAAGCAAATATAAAAACATTATATATTCTAAAAAGAAAAATATTACTTCCAAACAAGTACAATAATCCTTTTCCTATAATAAAAAACAATGGTGTAACAATAACATTAAAATCTCTATAAATAAGATTTCCATTTACCATTTTTATAACGCTTTGAAAATTAATAATTTCATCTCCTGCGTCAATATTTGTAAAAAAAGAAAATAAAAAAATTGGGACAAATAGTAAAATACAAAAAAATATATTTCTTCTCTCTAGTATCTTTTTCATCTTACTTCTTCTCCCTATCTTTCTAATATATTAATTTTTATTTATTATATATCTATCATAATTTTTTTGTCAATTAAAGTATTCTCTTAAATTATTATAAATAGGAAAAAAGCCTGATAGGCAACCCATCAGACTTCAAAAGCTATAGAACTCTTCGCTTTTCTCCCCCTACTCTTTGTTGTTTAGTGTAAAATTTTTCATTAGCATCTTGGAATGTAAGAATACTATTATAGCGATTCCTGTTATTACAACATCTATAGCAATAACACTGCTAATAAAATAATCTACTATTAATAGTATCAACAATGCACTTACTCTTCCTACATTCAAACAATACTCTGTAAAAATTTGAAACTCAGCTTTAAAATTTCCTGATTCTGCTGAAGTGTCATAGTGATTTACATCAGTAAGTAGCATAATTATAGTTATGAAAATAGAACTCATAAGCCTAAATACTATAAAGCTACTCTTACTTGGAAATATCACTAAATAAGCAATTCCAATTGATACAGCAGTCGTGCTAAGCATTAATGTAAATCTTGCAAGTTTCAGTTGTGTCACACTTAATAAGTTCTCATTTTTTGGCATAAAAACTTTTTTTGCAATGTAATTAACAGAAATTGTTACTATTGCAAACAGAGTTGTCAACCGTCCCAGTTCAAAATTTGTGTCAAACATACTCTTTATTAGTAATAGAACAGTCCGGTCTAAAACAGAAGTATTTATCCCTTTAAAGAACGTTATTTTTGCAGTATTCATAACTATTGCTTTAAATTTAGCTTCATCTTTTATAGCTTTAAAAAAATTTTTGAAATTAAATTCTTCTTTATTGATGAAACTATCAATTTTAAATGTTGCTAACACTTGTAACACTGCAATTACAATTAATGATGTTGACACAATTTTAAAAGATTTAACATCAATTATCTTTCCCAAAGTTATTGGGAATAAAATATTTGCAATGTTAAAAATTATGCTAGAAGCTGCACAATAACTAATTGTATTTTCTCCAACATAGGTCGCCACTACAATACCATATGGGATATAGTAGAAAGCTTGTGAAACACCAAATAAAATTGCTATTATGCAATAACTTGAAATTAGCTGAGTATCATTTAAAGTTGCAACAAAGATTATTAGTACTGCATTAAGGACAACTCCACATCGCATTGCTTCCACTGCTCTTGCTTTAAAATATTTTCTAAAAATTAGACAAGTAAGTGGCACGGTAATATATACAACAATATAATAAATACTAACTATCTGATTTGAATTTTCCGCCAAATCATACAACTTAGATATTAAAAATATGTTGCAAAATACATCCAATAGTGCTGTAAAACATGTTACAATCAATAAGTACCGCAAGTTGTTTTTCTTCTTCATAAAATCTCTCCTTTTTTGATTACACAATTTCAAGGGATACTTCTACATTACTTTTATTAAAATAGTAATAAGATACCTATTGTGCAAGATTTTACTTTAATACAAGGTATATTATACCATATTTACATAAAACAGTCAAACTAGAGAAAATATACGAAAAAAATACCAAGCTAAAAACTTGGTATTTTACTTTAATTATTATTTATACAAATAATTTTGTGGGTTTACTGGTGTACCATTTATTCTTATTTCTAAGTGTAAATGTGGTCCTGTTGAATTTCCAGTAGAACCAACCGCAGCAATAGTTTTTGAAGAATCTACTTGCTCTCCTACAGAAACATATAAACTATTACAATGTGCATAATAAGATTGAACTCCATTTCCATGGTCTATTATAACTAGATTTCCATAAGATCCTTTCCAACCTGAGTATACAACAGTTCCTGAAGCAATAGGTCTGATACCAGTTCCCTTTGAAGTAGCTATATCTAAACCTGTGTGACTACTACTTCTAACACTACTTACACTACCAAATCTGGAACTGATTACTCCACTAACTGGTTGTGACAAGCTTAATCCATTTAAAGCTCCACTTGCTGCAAGAGTTGTTGTGCTTTGCATAGCAAATTGTTTAGCCTTAGCAGCAGCTTCTGCTGCTTTTTTAGCTGCCTCTTCTGCCTTTCTTTTTTCTTCTTCTTCAAAAGCTTTAGTTTTCTCGTCTTTTATTAAATTTAAAGCAGCTAAAGCCTCCTCTGAATTTTCTATTTTAAGCTCAGTTGTATATTCTGCATTAATACCTAAATCTAAGTTTACACCTTCTTTAGTATTTTCTTTTACTTGTTGTACTATAGAATTTGCTTCTTCTTCTGAAGCTACTTCTGCTTGCTTTGTACCATCTACTGTAATAGCAAATGTTTTGTAAGTAACAATAGATTTATCCTCTACTGCTAATAAAACTTCTTTTTCTTTAGTTTCTTCCCCTCTGTTTACTAACTTTAATTCATAACTAGGTAATTCTTTGGCTTCAATAAAAGCTATATTACCTGTAGTATCGTTTATATAGTTATCAATTTTCTTTTCTAATTTTTCTTTGTCTGTAATATATCCAATCGCTTCTCCTGCTAATGTTACTTTATATGCAGGCTTATATTTAATGAATACTGTTATTAAGATAATTGTAGTTCCTATTAGAACTATTTTTAGGGTTTTAAAGATTTCTTTTGTGCAATATTTAACCCATCTTCCTAAAATAAATATTCACTCTCCTTCTTCTCTTATTTTTTCTGTCACATAGGTAATATTATACACTCATTTTTTATCTTTTTCAAATTAATTTTTCCTTTTATTTTATAGTATAAGTAGTTTATTCCAATTTATTCATTTTGACAGTTTCCATTTTTTAACATTTCTTTTCATTGCTCTTTTTTTCTCTATTTTACTCTATTTTAATACACACTTGATTTTTAGTACTTGACAAAAAGCTATAAAAATTTAACTTTTTAATATATTTTATGCTTTTAAAATTAATTTATTTACATCCAAAAAAATAAAAAAGATATATTGTAAAGTAAACTTTTAAATTCTACTTCAACTAATATCTTTTTTATTACATATTATTAATAAAATATAGTAATTTTAATATTTAACGGCCTCCGCCGCCTCCACCACCGGCACCTCCGCCTCCGGCCACCAGAGAATCCACCTCCAGAGCCTGAGCCTGAAGAATAATTGCTTGAAGCTATTACACTTCTACTAATTGGTGTTTCAAAAGATTTCTGCATATCTACATGTGTCATTACATACATAACGCTCATTCTTGTTGCAAAATAATCATCATCTGCTAATTCTGGATATTTAATTTTTAATTGCTTTAAAACTTTTTCTGCTATACCAAAAGCTGTTGCATACACTAAATATTTTTCCCAAAGTACAAGTTCTGGGACTTCTCTTTCATCTAGCATAGAAAAGTCTTCCATATACTT
>CALXZR010000100.1 GCA_944393295.1 uncultured Clostridia bacterium | reverse complement strand
GGGTTTCATTTAAGTATAGAGAAAATCCATTCAAATATGAAAAAACAACTACCCAAGAAACTACCCAAGAAACTACCCAAGAAAATTATGCAATGTTAAACGAGACACAAATGCACATTATAAAATTGATAAAAGAAAATCCATCAATAACTCAAAAAGAAATAGCAAAAGAATTGGAAATGACAAGAGATGGAGTAAAATATAATATGAATGTTTTAAAAGAGATGAGCATAATTTCAAGAGAAGGTTCTACTAAAAAGGGAAAATGGAAAATTTTAAAATAAATAGTCTAATGAGGTAAGTATGGAAAAAGATGTTAGATATATTATTATTTTATGAAAATGATGATACTTTACTAACATTTAGAAAACTTTGCAAGTATTACTTTGATATAAATCCACAAGCCACAGTAGATTATATTAATTATTATCGAGAGCAAAATGATCCAGAAGATGTAAAGTTTGGAAATAAAGTAGAAACGAAAGTTAAAGAGGAGAGTTAAATCATGGATAGAAAATTTGCAGAACAATGGTTAAATAATTTAAAAGAAGCGTGGTGGAATAAAGATATAGAAAAAGCAATATCTTTATTTACTAAAACTACATTCTATCAAGAGACACCCTTTATGAAAACATATACAACATTTGAAGAAATAAAACAGGAATGGCAACATATTAAAAATCAAAATATAAAAAATATAGAATTTAAGATATTGGCTATTGATAAAAATGTTTTAATTGTAGAATGGTTATTTGAAGAAGATATGACAGCTTATGATGGTATTTATGAAATAAAATTTAATGATAATTTGGAATGTATTTATTTTAAGAGTTGGGAGATGGAAAAATAAAATGGAAAAGCATGAACTAGTTGACAGGATTGGAAACAAAACAGGTAAGATACTAACTCATATAGAAGCTCGTGACCCTAATAATGTACCAGATGGATATTATATATCAGTTGTTGGAGTTATTATAATCAATGATGAAAATGAAATTTTACTGCAGAAACGTAGTAGATATAAAAGAGCTAATCCTAGCAAATGGGGAATATGTGGTGGAAAAGTAGACTTAGGAGAAACACCACTTGATGCAGGAATTCGTGAAACATTTGAAGAAATAGGTATTCTTTTAAAGAAAGATGAGTTTGAATTTTTAAGTATGGATACAAATGAAAAATCACATTTTACAGTATATTATGTTAGAAAAAATGTAGATATAGATGAATGTAGAATACAGGAAGAAGAATTAGAAGAAGTAAGATATTTTAAAATAGAAGAATTAGAAGAACTAGACAATGAAGGTTTTGAATGGTTAGATGATTTAAAGAAAATTATATGAAAATTGCAACATTATGTTGCAAAATTTAAAGAATAAAGAGAAAATGGAGGATAACTAATATGGAAAATATAATAAATAATACATTTACTGACTTTTTAATAAAGGCAAAGAAATCAACTTATGCTAATAGTACAATAGAAAAAGCAAAGTCAAGTAGAGTAGGTTCATCAGATTATCATTATGAAGAACTAATTGATAGTAAAAAATACATATATCATGATACATACTTTGGTGGAACTAAATTTATCGGAGAAGAAGTTGTATATTGTGACAGTAATAAACCTGTATGGGGAATGAACTATTACGGTGTTGCATTTGATGATACACTTGGAGAAGAAGCAATGGACAATGCATTAAGACCAGCACTTATGAAAGTTGGAGAAGATAAAAGTGTTATTCCTGTTAGAGGTATAAGTAAATTTGAGAATAATGGATATGTTTATACATTTAAAACTACAGGAGCAATAGAAAATTTTGATGGAATAGAACAAATATATAAAAATAATAATTTGATTTATGAACTTCATTGTTCTGGAGGATTAATAAAATTATGAAATAGGAATTGAAACATAAATGAACATTTTACGAATTTATGATATTTGAAAAAATTTAATCAGAAGGAGTTGTATATCATGAAAAAGGTACAAAGCAATGAGGCTAAAGAACTAAAAAATAGTGATACTAGTAAATTGTTAGAATATTCTATTGAATTGAAAGATAAAGATATAGACTTTTGTATAAATACTATTATGGGTAGATATCCAGAAAAAGGATACTGTACAAATGAAATGTGTAAAGAAATATGCTATATATTAGAAGGAAATGGTACAATCAATAAAAAAGATGAAAAAATATTTTTTAAATATGGTGACGTTATCTTAATCGATAAAGGAGAAGTATATTATTGGGATGGAAATTGTAAAATAATTATGGTTTGTACTCCAGCATGGTATAAAGAACAATGCAAGTTTTTGGATATATAATATAAACATTATATTTTGAAAAAATAAGGAGAAATAAGGAAATGAAGATTACTTTAATTCAAATGAAATCAGATGGAAATAAAAAAGAAAATGAAGAAAAAACTTTTGGATTTTTAAATAAGGCAATTAAGAATAATCCAGATATTATATGTTTATCAGAATTTTTTCTTTCATGGGGAAAAGATTTTGATAGCGGAATAATTGATATAGATGATATTAAAATCTATCAAGAGTTTGCAAAAAATAATAATGTAAATTTAATTTTAGGGAGTGTTGCTTTAAAAAATAAAAATTTAAATAAAACTACTAATACATGTTTTATAATTAATAGAGTGGGAAATATAATAGGCAGATATGATAAAAAATATATGTATGTGGTAAATAGACAAGATTTTAAACTTGATGAAAGAGACGATACTATTCCAGGTAAAACCTTAGGAATAGTGGAGATAGAAAGGGTAAGGATAGGAATAGGAATTTGTTTTGATTTAAGATTTCCAGAATATTTTAGACAATTAACTAAAAATGGGGCTAGCATAATATTTTTGCCAGCTCATTTTAGAGAAAACACAGGAAGTATTGCATGGAATATATTAACTAGGGCTAGAGCAATGGAAAATCAAGTATATTTTTGTGCGTGTAATCAAACGGGCGATGGACTGTGTGGAAACAGTAAAGTGATAGATTATGAAGGAAATATTGTTAAAGAATTAGGAAAAGAAGAAGGTATACTAACCGTAGAATTAGACTTAGATAAGCAAGAAAAATATAGAAGAGAATTGCCAGTTCTAGATCAAATGTAGAAATATATTAATGAAGAGAAATGAAGATAAAAATGAAAATAGGAATTGATATAGATGATAAGGAAATTGTAAGAGTAAATAATTGGAATGA
>CALXZR010000099.1 GCA_944393295.1 uncultured Clostridia bacterium | reverse complement strand
CTTCAAAATAATTAATTGCATCTAAATGATAAATCGGTAAATTTAATTTTTTTCCTAAGTTATATGCCAAAGTACTTTTCCCTGTTCCTGGTCCTCCTACAATAGAGATTCTTTTAACTTCTTCCATTTTTCTTCTCCCTTCTTTATATATTTTATAAAAAATTAAAAGAGCAATAATTTTATTTATTGCCCTCGTAAATATTATATTCTATTTTAGATACCTCTTTTACTATATTTTCTTTAGCTTCTTTATTACTATCAAAACCTCTTACCCAATATCCTATGAAAAAACCTAAAATAAATGTTATTAATATAATAAAGATTATTTTTGCATTTTGTTCAGTTTTATACATTGTTTTATCATAATATTTCATATTTTTTCCTTTCTAGTATTAGATAATTTTTGGTATCTAATTCTATTTTAATTTTTCTATTAATTGTTCTATATTAATTTTTTCTTTTTCTCCTGTTGAAATATTTTCTAATTCAAAGTTTTCTCCTTCTTGTTTATCTCCAATAACAATTAAATATGGTGTACCAAGTATTTTACAGTCTTTAATTTTAGCTCCCATTGTTATTGTATCTCTGTCATCAATTATACTATTTATTTTTTCTTTTTTCAAGCTATTATATATTTTTTCTGCTAATTTAAGTTTTTCTTCATTTTCTACCTTTGGGACTATTTGTACTTTAAATGGTGCAATAGATTCTGGTAGAACAAATCCACATGGTCCGTATTTTTCATCATTTATTACAGATTGTTCATAAACTGCTGCAAGTGTCCTACTAACACCTATTCCATAACATCCCATATAATATAATGCTTCTTTTCCTTCTTTATTTATATATTTTCCATTCATCATTTCAGAATATCTTGTTCCTAATTGGAATATATGTCCTAATTCCATTGTTCTAATTTCTTTAAAATTAGATATATCTTCAATGTTATATTCATTTTTTAGATATTCCTTATAATCTTCTCTTTCTAGGATCTCTGTATTTAGTCCTATTCCTGTTTCTTCATCATATAATATTTTGTCTTCTCCTTGATCTGATATAAGCATAAATTCTTCTGATTTCTTTCCTCCCATTGCACCATTATCTGCTACAATTGGAATTACCTTCATTCCCATTTTTTCATATATTTCTAAAAATGCTTTTCTAACATTTTCATAAGATTTTGCCATACTTTCTTCATCTATATCAAAACTATATGCATCAAGCATTGGAAATGCTTTTCCTCTTAATAGGTATCCTCTTGTTCTTATTTCATTTCTATATTTTTCACCAATTTGATAATATGTTGCAGGTAGATTTTTATATGATTTTAGTTTTTCTCTTGCAAATTCTAACATTGCTTCTTCTCCTGTTGGAGCTAAGCAAAATGTCCCTTTATTTGATTCTGTAATTAACATTGTTCCTTCATTTACATATTGATCATATCTTCCTGAATTTTTCCATATAGTATCTGGTTGTAATGTTGGAAGTAAAACTTCTATACATCCATACTCATTTAATGTTTCTTCAATTATTTTTTCTATATTTTTTCTTACTAATAAAGGTATTGTTCCATACCCAAATAATCCAGCACCATATTGTACTAATTGTCCTGTTTGTAATAAAATGCTTTGTCCTGGATACATTTCATCTATATTATTTAATTTTATTGAACCCATTCCTGTTTGTGATAATCTCATAAAATTCACCTTCCTATTTTAATTACTTTCTTGTATATTTTCTTCCTTTTCGTTTTCTTGTTCTAATTCATCAATTACTATTTGTTGATTAGAATCTAACTTGTATTTTGGAAGTTCAGGTAATTCATCTAGTGATGAATATCCAAACATCTTTAAAAATTCGTCAGTTGTTTTATATGTCATTGGCTTACCGGGCAGATCAGCTTTTCCTGCTTCTTTTATTAAGTTATATTCTAATAGTTTGTAAATACTAGCATCTGCTGAAACTCCTCTTATTGATTCAATCTCTGCTCTTGTGATTCTTGGATTATATGCAATAATTGCAAGTGTTTCTAGAGAAGCATTTGAAATTTTCGGTTTGGCTCTATTATCAATAATTGGATAGATGTTTTCATACAATTCCTTTTTCGTACATAATTGATATGAATCACCTATTTTTATTATTTCAATCCCTCTTTCTTCTGATTTATATTCTTCTTGCATTTTATTGATTAAATCTTCTATTTTTCCTTGTTCTATTTCTAAACTTAATACTAATTCTTTTATAGTTACTTGTCTTCCTGCGGCAAATAGTATTGCTTCAATTATTGCTTTTAATTTATTTTCTTCCATTTTATCTATTCCTTTTATTTTTATTATGTTACTATTATCACACGGATTTGTTGTCATGTCAATATTTCTTTTATTTTTAATTGCTTATTTTTTCTATTTATGCTACAATATATTTAGTTATTTTAGGAGGTATTTTTTTATGGGTGAAAAAGAAAATAATGAGTATGAGGTTGTTTCTGGGGATGGTTCAACTCTAGATATTTCTCCTGTTTTTGAACATCTAAGTGCGGGTAAACCAAGATGTAATGATGACAACCTTAAAAATATCGTAATTCCAAAAACTACTAAAACAAAAGATAAAAAAGATGAAGATGAATCTGATGAGGAAAATGAAGATAAAGATTCTGAATAATAAGGGGGAAGTAAATTTGTTACTTTCCTTTTATTATTTTATCTTGAACGGTCAAATTTGTAATTTTTTTCTTGACACATAACCCATTTAGGCATATACTAAGTTTATAATTTTTTATAAGAAAAGGAGGCAAATTTTATGCAAGACATGATAGAAATAAGATGGCATGGTAGAGGTGGCCAAGGTGCTAAAACAGCTTCTTTATTACTAGCTGATGCGGCATTTAATACTGGTAAATATATTCAAGGTTTTCCTGAATATGGACCAGAAAGAATGGGTGCACCAATTACTGCTTATAATAGGATAAGTGATAAACCTATTACTATTCATAGTAATATCTATGAACCAGATTATGTTGTAGTTGTTGATGATACACTTTTAGAGAGTGTTCCTGTTACAGCTGGATTAAAGAAAAGTGGAGCAATTGTAATTAATACAACTAAATCTGCAGATTATTTGAAAAAAGTTTTAAAAGGATATGAAGGTGGAATCTATACAATTGATGCAAGAAAAGTATCTATGGAAACATTAGGCAAATATTTTCCAAATACACCTATGCTTGCAGCCATTGTAAAAGTTAGTAAAATAATGTCAGATGAAGATTTTATAAAAGATATGCAAGGTTCATTTAAGCACAAATTTGCAAAAAAACCAGAAGTTATAGATGGAAATATGAAAGCAATTGAAATGGCTTTAAATGAAGTTAATAAAATACAATAAAGGATTAATAATTATATTTATCTAATCCTATAAGTTAGGAGGTATAAAAATGACACAAATAAATCCAAATACACCAATGGAGAAAATGACAATTGGTGGAGATATTTATGAAGCAGGAAATGCTCGTGAATTCAAAACTGGTGATTGGAGAAGTATGCGACCTGTTTTTGATGTAGAAAAGTGTAAACAATGTGGACTTTGTTTTCCAGTTTGTCCAGAAAATGCAATTCCTGTTGGAAAAGATGATTTAAAAAGAAAAGATTTTAATTATGATTATTGTAAAGGATGTGGTGTATGTGCTAAAGTATGCCCATTTGGAGCAATTACTATGAAGGAAGAAGGTGTTTAGAATATGAGTATAAGAGAAAGATTAAGTGGTAATGAAGCTGCTGCAACTGCTATGAAACAAATTAATCCAGATGTTGTTGCTGCATTTCCTATTACTCCTTCTACTGAAATTCCTCAATATTTTTCAACATTTGTTGATAATGGAGTAGTTGATACAGAATTTGTTGCAGTAGAAAGTGAACATAGTGCAATGAGTGCATGTATTGGTGCAGAAGCTGCAGGAGCTAGAGCAATGACTGCTACATCTGCAAATGGTTTATCTTTGATGTGGGAAATGATATATATTGCATCAAGCTTAAGACTTCCAATAGTTTTATCATTAGTAAATAGAGCTGTATCAGGTCCTCTTAATATTCATAATGACCATTCAGATGCAATGGGAGTTAGAGATGCAGGTTGGATAATGTTATTTTCTGAGAATAACCAAGAAGCATATGATAATACTTTAATGGCACATCGTATTGCAGAAAATGAAAATGTATTATTACCAATCATGATATGCCAAGATGGTTTTATCACTTCACATTCAATCGAAAATATAGAATTAGAAGAAGATTCAGAAGTTAAAAAATTTGTTGGAGAATATCATCCAAAACATTATTTATTAAATGATAAAGAACCAATTGCTGTTGGTCCATTAGATGTTCAAAGTTATTTATTTGAACATAAAGCTGGGCAAGCAGAAGCTATGAAAGCTGCAAAAGATGTTATCTTAGAAGTTTCTAAAGATTTTGAGAAATGGACTGGACGTCACTATGGTTTATTTGAAGAATATAAATTAGATGACGCAGAGATTGCAATAGTATGTATGAACTCTACAGCTGGAACAACTAAAGCTGTTATAGATGATTTAAGAGAAAAAGGTGTTAAAGCCGGTTTATTAAAAATTAGAGTTTATAGACCATTCCCAGGTGATGAGATTGCTGAAGCTCTAAGTCATTTAAAAGCTGTTGCTGTTTTAGATAAAGCTGATTCTCTAAATGCAATTGGTGGTGCATTATTTGAAGATGTAACTTCATGTATGTATGTTGCTAAAAAGCAAGTTCCAATTGTAAATTATGTATATGGTATTGGTGGTAGAGATACAACATCAAAAGAAATTGAGTCTGTATACAAAGACTTAGAAGAAATAGCAAGTACAGGAAAAATTGATAATCCTTATCGTTATTTAGGATTAAGAAGGGAGGAAAAATAGATGCCTTATAATTTAAAAGAAGTTGTTGCAAATAAACCTTCTCGTTTCACAGAAGGACATAGAATGTGTGCAGGTTGTGGAGCTCCTCCTGTTGCAAGACATATAATGAGAGCATTAAAACCAGAAGATCATGCTGTAGTTTCAGTAGCAACTGGATGTATGGAAGTTTCTACATTTATGTATCCATATACAGCATGGACAGATTCATTTATTCACACTGCATTTGAATGTGCTGGTGCTACTTTATCTGGAGCAGAAGCTGCATATAAATCAATGAAAAAACAAGGAAAATTACCAGAAGACAAACATACAAAATTTATAGCTTTTGGTGGAGATGGTGGAACATATGATATAGGACTTCAATCATTATCAGGTGCAATGGAAAGACGTCATGATATGGTATATGTATGTTATGATAATGGTGCATATATGAACACAGGAATCCAAAGATCATCAGCAACACCAAAATTTGCTGATACTACAACATCTCCTGCTGGAACAGTAATTCCAGGAAAAGCACAAGAAAGAAAAGATTTAACTAAAGTAATGGTAGGTCATCATTTACCATATGTTGCACAAACACTTGCAATGAACAATTTTGCTGACCTATATCAAAAAGCAGAAAAAGCAATATACACAGAAGGTCCATGTTTCCTAAATGTAATGGCTCCATGCCCAAGAGGATGGGGATACCCAACAGAGGACCTAATGAAAATAAATAAATTAGCAGCAGACACATGTTATTGGCCATTATATGAAGTTGTGGATGGTGTATATCACATAACATACAAACCTGCTAAAAAATTACCAGTAGAAGAATTCTTAAAGCCACAAAAACGTTTTAGACATATGTTTAAACCAGGAAATGAGTGGATGATAGAAGAATTCCAAAGAATAGTTGATAAAAGATGGCAAGAATTATTAGACTTAGAAGAAATGACAAACAAATAGGGATTGAGGGACGGTCCTTAAAATCCCTCCTAGGAGGGATTTTGGGGACGGTCCTTTAATTTTTTGCTTTTTTCATTTTATGTAGAAAAATTTTTATATTTTTTAGTAGAGTTTTTTATTTAGTTGGATTTTTATAAAATTTATGTATAAATATATAATATATATTTTTTTATTATATAAAATTCAATAAAATTAAAACACCCCGGAGACTTAATTGTATCTCTAGGATGTTTTTCTTTTTTGCTTTAGAAATCAATTTTCTCTGCTTCTTGTTTGAACCATTCTAATGCTTGTTTCATTTCAATCATATTATATCCGGCTGATAGATATGCTTTCATAAATTCTTCTGGTAAATTACTGTTTTCGATGTCTATTATGTGTTTATTATGCATAAAATTACTTGTGTCTTTATAGTATTCCACAAAAGCTTTGTAAGCCACATCAGAAATTTCTTTTGTTACTACTAATTTCATGTCATATTCAGCTACATATGAAATTATACGAATGATATTAGTCCTTATTCTTCTTAAGGCTATCTTCTTATCATCTCTTAAATTTCTAAGCTCTTTTTCTTGCTTATATAATTCTTCGAGTGATTGTTCCATTTCTTCGAAACTTCTAGTGCCGTTATCCAAAAACTCTAAAACTGCTTTCTTAAATTCGTCTGTAATCTTACATTGTAATTTTTCTTCTATTTCA
>CALXZR010000098.1 GCA_944393295.1 uncultured Clostridia bacterium | reverse complement strand
TCAATCTTCTACTATTTATTAGTGCTTTTAATGCATCTGTATTTTTATCAATATTACCAGCATCCCAATATCCGTCATAGACATTCTGGTTGTTTATGATATAGTCTATCCCTTTTAAGACATTTTGCATAAACTTATCATTTAAAATTATTCCTCGTAGTGCATCTGCTGTTGTCCCTATCCTGCTTCTTACTCTATCTATCTCATGCCACCCCCCATCTTGTTCCTGTCTTTCGATTATCCATCTTGTATCTTTATTCCAATATCTCATTAATGATTGCTCTTGTGTGAGATTTAATAAATTAAATTCTTTATTAAGATTAACTAAATAATATTCTGTCTGCATCAAATAATGTAATCTATCTATCATTCCATGTCCAAATTCTCTATTTATATTATAGTGCATATCATGATTTTCGATTATATAATCAACACTCTTTTTTATGCTATTAGTTATAAGATTATTTAATTTTACATCTTTATTTTTCTTATTTAATACAAATAATGTCCATAAAAGTCTATGAATATTTACAACTGTGTCTCCAAAGTTACGATGCTTATCTCTTTCTCCCCATTCGCCATTACTTTTTTGTCTATCAATAATTAATTTACAAACTTCTTCTATTTTATTTTGAATTTCAAATTGTAAAACTACTCTCCAGATATGATGAATTAAGTTTAAACTCTTATTTTCAAAAACATTGTTATTATTACTTAAATAATTATAATATTCTTTATTAAATTCCCTTAAATTATCAAATTTATACACATTTATTACTCTCCTCTCTCATCAATTTGGCATAGTTCATTATCATTAATTCTTTCATACCCGAATTGCATCTCATGTGCTGGTATATTTTTTTCTATGTATTGTAATATTTTTAATATATTTATTCGATACTGTTCCTCAGATACATTGGAAATTCCAAGCCAATCTGGATGTTCGCTATTATCATATCTTTCAATAGCATCACCAATACGATGCATCTTTTCTTCTCTATTACACTTTCGCAATTGAACATGGCTTTCTTTTTTTATTTTTGGAAACACTATTAATTTAACTTTTCCTGTTGTTGTCGAGTCACAACTCATTTGCTTTATAAAGCCTTTTCTTGTGTATCGTTTTTTATCTGTAGGCTTTTCATATCCGGATATTTTTATATCTCTAAATTTATCTGGTACTATACGCATCGTTCCATATCCCACATTAACTGTACTTGACATACTATGTGCTTTAAGTCCTCCTTGATTATCAAGTTCAAGTAGTATTCTGTCATTATCTAAGAATTTATATTTTTTACTAGCTAATAAATTACATAAAAATGTTGTTTTCCCTGCTGCTTTTTCACCTGGTATTAAAATGCATCTTCCTTTCTTATCTGCAACTGCTGCTGAATGTATAGCCACCCTGCCTAATGCTAAACTCTTTCTATAATATATTTCTCTTACTATTCTATAAAGATTTTCTTCTTTTCCTTGATTTCCTCCATAAAGATAATATTGATTACCATCTTGTATTATATACTCATCATTTTTAGGTATATTATAATATTTTTTATTATCTATACTTACTTTTGTTCCCCAAACATGTTGCTCTGGAGTCCCTCCATGAATTACAATTCTTTCGCCTTGGCTAATCTTATGCTTAGCATCTTCGGGAAAATTCGATTTATCTATAAATGATATTGTTGTTGTATCATACTCGCCATTAAATCTCGGCATTTTATCAAAAGATATAAACTGCTCTAATTCTTCAATTATTTCTTCATCATTTGCTTGTATTATAAACTCAAAATTATCCTTATATAAATGTTTTACAAACTTATATTTTCTCTTTTGATTACTTTTATCTACATCATCTAATATCATTTTTCTCTCTCCTATTCATAAAATTTGTCCGGAAATTCTCTGAAATTGTTATTTTTTCTAGACATCTTTTTACATATAGGACAATCATCATCTTTAAAATCTTTTAAATATTGCAAAACTATCTTTGTAGTTCTTTCTCTGCATGATTTAATTGACTCCACATATTGTTTCTTTTGCTCATTTTTTTCTAAACCATCTATATATTCATTCCTACTGTTTGGATCATCTATTTGAACCGCAACAGCAGCATAGCACATTTGATTTAATTTAGCTAAAGTCGCCTCAGGATCACAAGTTTGTCCTACTACATCCCATCCCATTTTATTATAAAACTTTAATTCCCCTTTTGTCTCAATTCTTGGATAGCCATAAAATGTTACATATGTTGCATTTGTTTTAACTGGGAATTCCATTTTTCCAGCAGCTTCACATAATTTTTTTGTCAAATTTGGGCAAAATGGTTCATACATTTCTGCATTATGAAATGATATATTTCTGTTCCAATGAATATTATATCCAGACATTCCTATTAAGTCGCCTAATACATATACTGAACCTTGTGGCATTTCCGGATTAATTCCTCCAACTACAAATGTACCTATTACTTTAGATATTCCTCTATTCTTTATTGCTTCAATTGTTTGTTCGAAATTTATTTCATTTGAAGGAACTTTTTGTCCATTAAACCTTCCATAAATAACTAGTACTGGTACATCATAAACATATCCTTCAAAGCATCTATCAACTGGTCCAAATGAAGTATCTATTGTTACTCTTTTTAAATTAAATTTTTCAATCATCTCATCATTTCTCATTATTAATGCTACTTTTGGTTTAAATTCATTCATCTTACTACTCCTCCTAATTTTTAAAAAATAATGTTGGTAAATAATCATCATGGACTGATACTCGTCCGTGCTTTTCAATATTAAATTTGTTCTTCGGTATGGTCCTTCCGTATCTAAGTGGACAATATGGATCTTTTTCTTTTAATGTACCATACCATAATATTCTTCTATCAAATACGCCTCCTTTGCACTTATCTTTCAATTCACATTCCATACAATCATCTGGAATTGTTGTATTCTCAAACTCTTCAAAATATATTTTTGATAATACTCCCTCTTGTTTTATATTGTAATTTGTACTATATTTATCCCCTATCAAGTAGGTAGAAGGGCATATGTTACCATTTGGTAATATTCTTATGCTACCTATTCCAGTATTTTCCTTTATATTTTCTTCATTGGTATAAACATTGCCTAGTAGAACATCACTTAAACTAACAATTTTATATTTGCTATATATATAGTTTAATATTTTATCTAATGTTTCAAAACTTAATATAAATTTTTTATTAATTTCCTCACTTTCACTTACAGGTCTATATATGTTTAATCTAACCAATGCATTATATTCTTTTGCAATTTTGAACAATCCGTCTATATTTTCTTTTACCATTGTTTCTTCGAATCCAACAAATACAATTGTTGTTTTCTTATTTGTATCTTTTAAAATCTTTAATGTTTGTATTGCCCAATCATATGCATCTTTTTGCCCTCTAAATTCACAGTGTTTTTCTTTAGTTGCAAAATCCAGAGACACATCGATTTCATCAATAGAATTCATAAATATATCCATAAATTCTTTATTTTTAATTATTTTTTGTGAAATATATCCATTTGTTGTAACAGATTGTGTGATATTAGGATGTTCTTTTCTAACATAATCAATAAAATAAAAAAAGTCGTCTAATATTGCATTTTCTCCTGTGCCATAATTAATTGAATCGATTTGTTCATAATTTTCATCTATAAAGTTTTTCCAATCTTCAATATTACATTCTCTACTTTTTTCTCTTGTTTCCTTACTATAACAAAACTTACAGTTCATATTACATAAATTAGTTAGTCCCCATCCTATATTAAACTTTTTCAATTGAAGCGCCCCCATATTTTATTCAAATTTTAATTCTTTATATTGATGTATATCTATTCCGTATTTTTTATAAATTTCGCTCACTTTATCCAATGACAATTTTTCTTCATCTATATCTAGGATTTTTATCATTTTTTCAACATCTTCTTTATTCTTTCCTTCGATTTCCAAGTATGTAGGAATCATTGGCCATGTATCAATGTCAAATTCTATATGACCTAATTTATAAATTATTCTTTTATTTTCTTGATATGTACTATGTTCATATCCTAATAACTCTAATATTTCATTAGCTTTTTCAAAGCTTGAAACTTCTATTTCTAACTCTTTTACGCTACCTATTTCTTTTTTTGCTGACTTATCTTTTATTGTTAGTGTTGTTTTCTCTCCATTTGTTCTTAATCTAATAAATCTGCCCCTATATTCTTCATGAAAATTGTATAAATTCCTTTTTTGAAAATACTCTCCTTGCTTTATTGCACCGATACTTTCTAATTTTTTTTCTATTTCAGATACATCAATATCTAAAACAGTTATTTCATATTCACTTTCCATCACTTTTATCCTCCTTTATTATAAATAAATTAAATTCTTTTTGCTTAAATATTTTTTTATTTTTTATTCTTTTCGTTAATGACTGTGAATGAAATGATTTAATGTCTATTATACTGGCATTAGCCTTTTTTATTAGATTCTTCCATTCTGCTCTTGTCAAATATCTTTCATCGCCATACATATATTCTTTTTCATCAAAATATTTACTAGGCACTCCAAATATAACAAATTTTGCTATTCTGCATTCTTCCTTTAATATTTTAATTATTTCATCATTTTTAAAATGTTCCAACACGCCATTACTAAAAGCTACATCAAATTCTTTATTTTTAAAATTCATATTCATAATTGACATATTATAAAATTTTGGACTGTCCTTATATGTCGAATTCTTAACAATATATTTTGCCAAATCAATTATCTCATTATCAATATCAACTGCAGATACATCGTAACCATTATTTTGAAAATATGTGGAAATTTTAGCAGTTCCACAGCCACATTCTATGACTTTTTTATTCTTCGCATATTTTTCAATTTGTTTTAAATATGTTTTTTTCTTATTTAAATTATTTTGAATATAATCATCCATACTTTTAAATTTTTTAATGTTCTTATAATACAAATCTTTCCAATTCTTTTGTTGCTTTAAATTTCTAA
>CALXZR010000097.1 GCA_944393295.1 uncultured Clostridia bacterium | reverse complement strand
TTAACCCATAATTTTCTTCTAGTATTAATTTCAAATCTATTTTTTTACTATATTCTATTAAAGTGTCTCTTCTAGCTTTATATTCCATATATGGATGAATATTTGGATTAAACCAATATGATGTAGGCTCAATTCCTTCTTTTCTTAAACTTTCAATGCAATATACACTACAAGGCGCACAACAAGTATGTAATAATAAATTCATTTTAATTCCTACTTTCTAAAAATATATTTTATTATATAAAAAAAATGGTATTTGTTCAATACCATTTATCTCATTCATAAAACATATTTGCATAATCATTTTTTGGTTAAGCATTATTTTTTATCTCATGATACTCTTTTTCTGTATTTACCTTCCAAATATTATCTTTAGAAGATATATTATTCTTTATATTCTTTACTGCCTCCATAGCAGTTACCATTGAATGATCCATATTATTGTATCTGTGTTGTCCATTTCTTCCAACACAATATAAGTTCTCGAATTTATTTAAGTATTCTATTAATTCATCAATCTTTTCATAAGTATCGAAATATGCTGGATAAGCCTTTTTTACTTTCTCTCTATGAGAATCTATTACATTTTCTTTTTCAATTATTCCCATACTTACAAGTTCATTTATAGCAAATTCTATAAATTCACTATCTGTCATATTCCAGTACTCGTCTCCTTCATTGCAAAAATACTCTAAACCAATCCAAACCTTTTCTTCTGGATTTGATACCATATATGGAGACCAATTATTAAATATTTGAATTCTTCCAAGTTTTACATCTGGTTCTTGAACATAAATCCAACAATCTGGAACAATGTTTCCTAAAGTTTTAATTTTAGTTTTATTTGTTAAATTTAATTTTTCTAATAACAAACCTACTGTTATAAAGTCTCTATATGGTAGTCCTGTTGCAATTTTTTTAATATCCTCTGGTACATCATCCTCTTTAATATCTTCAATTAAGTCTTTAAGCGGCATTGAAGATATAAATATATCACCAGAAAAGACTTCAATTTTCCCATCAAATACACATTCTACTGAAGTAATTTTATTTTCTTTTATATTTATCTTTTGAACAGAATGATTTATTAAAATTTTTCCACCTCTTGCTTCTATTTCACTTGCTAAAGTTTCCCACAATTGTCCAGGTCCGTATTTTGGATACCAAAATTGCTCTATTAATGAAGTTTCTACTTCATTGCTATTTGGTTTAAATATTTTTCTAAACATATCTTTTATTACAGCTGTAATTGATAGTCCTTTAACTCTTTGAGCTCCCCAATCGGCTGATATGTTACTAGGATGTCTTCCCCATAATTTTTCAGTATATTTTTCAAAAAACATACTATATAAGACTTTTCCAAATCTATTTATATAAAAATTCTCTAATGAAGTCTCTTTTTTCTTTACAAATATTGATTTTAAATAGCTAAATCCTGCTTTTATAGTTCTAACTAACCCCATATTGGTAAAAGTTTCTAATTTTAAAGAAACAGGATAATCGAAAAATTTCCTTAAATAATATATTCTAGAAACCCTATCTCTTACAAGCATTACTCTATCTTCTTTTTCTGGATTTGGACCATCTTTTTCTAATGGTTTTTCTCTATTTAGTTTTTTATCATCAAAAGAAGGTTCTCCTTGAATTGGCATAAGTTCCTTCCAAAATTCCATAACTCTTTCATCTTTCGAGAAAAATCTGTGTCCTCCAATATCCATTCTGTTTCCATTGTATCTAACAGTTTTTGATATTCCACCAACTTGCTTATCTTCCTCTAAAATAATAACTTCATAGTCCTTATTTTCTTTTAATAATTCATATCCTGCTGTTAAACCTGCAGGTCCTGCTCCAATGATAATTACTTTTTTCATTTGCTTTTCCTTTTCTTTTTTATATTTTTTATCTATATTTTAATTTACTATACTATTTCCAAAAACAAATTCCATATTCTACATTAAAGTATATTCTAGGTGATATTCTTTTCATATTTATTCCCGAAACACTTAAAAAGCCTGTTAAAATATTAATTATTAATGTAAATATTGCTATTCCTATAAATATTTTTTCTAAAATTTTCCTTGCATCTGAATGTTCAGTATTTTGATAATTTTCTAAAAATATTAAAATACCTGCTAATACAAAATACCAAGAAAAATCTAATAAATATCTTCCGGTACTACCACCTTGCATTACTATAATAGCATTTAAAATTATCCCTACAATTAAAAGTGCTATTACAAAATTTTTTAATTCCTTATTGTTTGAATTTTTTAAGAATTTTCTAATGCCAAATACGCAAAAGGCAATTGGTGCTAATATAAATACACCTCCTGGCATATCTTCTATATAATAGTAAGAAAATAATTCAAATATATTTGAATTTACTTCCATAAAAGGAAATTTTCCTATAAAACTTGGTATATTAAATAAATTATATATAAAACCTGCTGGAATAGTAATTAATCTATTTTTTAGATTTCTCATATCATTCATTGTAAGTTGATATCTTGCACCAAACTCAAAAATACTACCAAATCTTATATAATTATAGTACATAAGTGCAATTCCTACAACAATATATGGTATTGCAATTGCTAAAATTAATTTTATTATATTTTTCTTATTAGATTTATTTTCCTTAAATAAATTCCATATAATTGGTAAAATTAAAATTGAAGCAATTAAAGTAGTCGGTCTACAAGCTACTGCTAAAGCCAAGCACAAAGCGCCTATTCCTAACTTTTTAAAAGATACTTCTTCTTTCTTTTTTGAAGTAAGAAACAAATATATTCCTTGCAAAACAAAATAAAGACCTGCCACATTTACCATTTCGTAGAAACGTGGTGCTACATTTATCCAAATTAACGTTGTTCCAAAAAGCATTATTATTTCTGAAAAAGCCATTAATTTAAATGGTAATTTTGAAAACCACTTTCTAAAAATAAACTCTATAATCATTGCCATAAGCAGTATAGATAAAATACTGAATAATAGTACACCTATAGCTGTTTTTAAAAAAGTTCCTGTAATAATATGGTATGGAACAAACAAAATTAAGGCTGGTAATATTCCAAAATAAACGTAATAATGATTATTAAATAAAGCTGCATCCCAAATATAATCTTTTCCTCTAACTAAAGAGCTTCTTTCAACAGTATCATAAGGATTATCTAAATTAAGTAATTCCTCACTTGGTTCTTCTAGTAAGTGTACTTGTCCTGCTTCTAAAGCTTCAACAAAATCCTTATTATATAAATCTGTTTCTGCATTTACATTAAAAATATTAAAAAAGTACACACTAATAATTGCAAAAGCCATTATTAATAAATATGCTCTTTGCTGTTTATTATTTTTTTCAGAATACTCTTCGTTCCAATATTTTTGCGTTTTTAAAGAATTTATAAATAAAACTATTAAAATAATTGAAACAACTCTAATAAAATTAAATTTAAAAGGTATATCTACATTTAACTTTATTTCTTCAATTTCAAATTCACTACTGTAAAAAAAAGATAAATTTTTCACATTACCAGAAAGATATACAGCTGTATACTTAGTATTTTCTAAATTTTCATAATATTCCTTTGTTGGCAAGCTTCTTTCTTTAGTGGTCTCATCACTATAAGAAATTTGATATTCAATAAATTTATCCGCTTCTAAATTTTTGAATTTTACATATATGGTTTTTACTTCCATATTTAAATTATCCAAATTAACCTTTGAATAATCATTATTATAATCTATCGTTTTTTCCTTTAATTCTTCCTCTGAATAATTTACCATATTTTGTTTTGAAAAATCTAAGCGATAAGATTTTATATTAAATATTGTAATTTCTAAAAATATAGTTATTAATACAACTTTACCTACAAAAGCTATATACTTTTTAACTTTATTGTTCTTGCTTAAAATATGTAAACAAATATAAAGAGCTAGAACTATTAATATACAAAAAAACTTCATTTTTTCCCCTTAATTTTTATATTCTATACCAAAATGCTCATAAGCTAAAGGTGTTGCTACTCTGCCTCGTGCTGTTCTTGCCAAAAAACCAATCTGCATTAGATATGGTTCATATACATCTTCTATAGTAGCAGTCTCTTCATTTACAGTTGCTGCAAGTGTCTCTAAACCTACTGGTCCACCAGAATAATGATGTATAATAGTCTCTAAAATTTTTTTATCTATATTATCTAATCCCAAATCATCTATTTCTAATTTTTTTAAAGCTGTTTTTGTAATTTCTAAAGAAATTTTACCATCTCCTAAAACTGATGCATAATCTCTTACTCTTTTTAGTAATCTATTTGCAATTCTAGGAGTTCCTCTTGAACGTCTTGCTATTTCTTCAGAAGCTAAATCATCTATTTCTAAATCTAATATTCTGCTAGAGCGTTTAACAATAGTTTTTAAATCTTTTACAGAATATAGTTCCAATCTTTCTACTATTCCAAATCTATCTCTTAGTGGTGTTGAAAGAGCCCCTGCTCTTGTGGTTGCACCTATTAAAGTAAATTTAGGTAAATCTAATCTAATACTTCTAGCAGTTGGTCCTTTTCCCAAAATAATATCTAAACAAAAATCTTCTAATGCTGGATATAATATTTCTTCAACATTTTTATTGATTCTATGAATTTCATCTATAAACAAAACATCATTTTGAGATAAATTTGTTAAAAGTGAGGCTAAATCTCCAGGCTTTTCAATAGCAGGTCCTGAAGTTATTTTTATATTTGAATTCATCTCATTTGCAATAATATTCGAAAGAGTTGTTTTTCCAAGTCCAGGAGGTCCATATAGAAGTACATGGTCTAAGGCTTCGCCCCTTTTTTTGGCAGCTTCAATATAGATTTTCATATTTTCTTTTACTTTAGTTTGACCTATATATTCTTCTAAATTTTGTGGTCTTAAGGTATTTTCTTGTATTTCTTCTTCTAAATCCTGAATAGCAGGTCTCATTAAATTTTCGTCTCCCATTTTTGCTCACTTTCCTTTACAAATTAAATCTCTAATCCAGATTTATATTCTATATTTTCCATATATGGAAATATTTCTTTTACTCTTTTTAAAGTATAAATTGCAGTTTTTTGATGTGGACATTTTTCTGGTGCCTCTATTAATTCATTTTTATAGCAATTTTTATCCATTTTATAAATTAGATACTTACAATTCATATATACATAGTATATTTGAAATCCATTATCCATATCTTCCCAAAACATTTCAAAAGTATATTTTGAATCCATATCCTGATATGCTAATTTAAATTAGCTTCCTCCTTTTTAATTCTCAATCATTTGTTTAAATTCTTCCTCAGTTATAACATTAACTCCTAGTTCCCTTGCTTTTGTAAGTTTACTACCACTATCTTCTCCAGCAAGTACGAAACTTGTCTTTTTTGAAACAGATGAAGAAGTTTTTCCACCAAATTTTTCTATTATTTCTTCAGCTTCTTTTCTTGAAAAGCTCTCTAGTGCTCCTGTTAAAACAAAAATTTTTCCATCAAATCTTAAATCTGAGCTTTCTTCTTCTAAAGCCTGCATATTAACACCATAATTTTTTAGTCTTTCTACTAAGTCTTTTGTTTGTGGCTGAGCAAAAAACTCATATACACTCTCTGCCATAATCTCGCCCATATCATCTACTGCATTTAAACTTTCCAAACTAGCTTCCATTAAGTTGTCCATGCTTCTATATTTTTTAGCTAATTGTTTTGCAGCTTTTACTCCTATATGTCTTATTCCAAAACCATTAATTACTCTATATAAGTCATTTTTCTTACTTTCTTCTATACTATCTATTAAATTTTGTGCAAATTTTTTTCCATTTTTCTTTAATGATGCTATATCTTCTAATTTTAATTCATATAAATCAGCTATATTTTTTATAAAACCTCTATTTAAAAATTCCTCTATAATACTATCTCCTAAGCCTTTTATATTCATAGCTTCTCTAGAAGCAAAATGAATAATATTTCTATATTGTTTAGCAGGACATTCAATTCCTATACATCTACGAATTGCCTCTCCTTCTTCTCTAACAGCATCTGCACCACATACAGGGCATTTGTCTGGTACTACAAAATCTTTTTCTGTTCCATTTCTTTTTTCTTTTAGAACTTCTACTACTTCTGGAATAACATCTCCTGCTTTTTGAATAACGACAGTGTCTCCTATTTTTAAATCTTTTTCTTTAACAAAATCTTCATTGTGAAGAGTAGTTTTGGATATTGTTGAACCAGCTACTTTCACAGGTTCTAAAATTGCCATTGGTGTAATAGCCCCTGTTCTTCCAACTTGAAAAATTATGTCCTTTAATTTTGTTGCTTTCTTCTCTGGAGGATATTTATAAGCAATTGCCCATTTTGGTGTTTTATAATTTGTTCCTAATATTTCTCTTTGCTCTAAATTGTCAACTTTTACAACAGCACCATCTATCCCAAAACTTAAATTTTCTCTATTTTCTCCAATTTTATTAATAGCCTCTATTGCTTCTGGAATATTTTTACATTTTTCTACAACTGGATTTACATTAAATCCAAGTTTTTTCATATATTCTAAAGATTCAAAGTGAGATGTAAAGTTTATATTCTCTGATTTTTGAACATTAAAAATATAAATATCTAATGGTCTTGAAGCAGTAATTTTGCTATCTAATTGTCTTAGAGAACCTGCTGCTGCATTTCTTGCATTTGCAAAAAGTGGTTCTTCATTTTCAAATCTTTCTTGATTCATTTTTTCAAAATCTTCTTTTCCAATAAAAACTTCTCCTCTTACTGTAATAGTAACAGATTCAGTTAATTTCTGTGGGATATGTTTAATTGTCTTTAAATTTTCTGTAATATCTTCTCCAACTAAACCATTTCCTCTAGTTGCTCCGCGAAAAAATTCTCCATTTATATATTCAAGACTTACAGAAAGACCATCAATTTTTGTTTCTACTACATAGTTTATTTCCTGATCTGGAAGAGCTTTTTTTGTTCTTTCTTCAAAAGCATATAATTCTTCAAAATTAAAAATATCTTGTAAACTTTGAAGTGGAATTTCATGTTCCACTTTTGCAAATCCTTCTTTTACGTTTCCACCAACGTGTTGAGTTAAAGATTCCTTTGTAATAAACTCTGGAAACTGTTTTTCTAATTCTCGTAGCTCTAACATAAGCATATCATACTCAAAATCACTAATTTCTGGATTATCATCATCATAGTATTTTTTTGCATAATAAGCTGTTAATTTATTTAATTCATCTATTCTTTTTTTAGCTTCTTGCTTATTCATTTGTTAACCTCTCTATATTTATAAACTTAAGCATCTTTAAATAAATCTTTTCCTTTTTTCAAATAATCATAACCTGAAAAAATTGTAGCAATTACAGACACTATTAATAAAACAGTTGTAATTATATTTAAAATTAAGCTTAATGTATTCATTTCTGAAAAATATCTAATACAATCACCAAAATTATATCTATCTATAAACACTAATATAATAGCAATCATTTGAGTTACTGTTTTTAGTTTTCCCCATATGGAAGCTGCTATTACTTTTCCGCCTTTTTCTACTGCTATTAATCTATAACCAGATACCAAAAACTCTCTAGCTAGTACTATAATAGGTATCCAAGCTGGAATTTTTCCAAACTCAACTAGCATTACCAAAGCAGACAATACTAAAATTTTATCTGCCAAAGGATCTAAAAATTTTCCAAAAGTAGTTACCATATTTTTGCTTCTTGCAATATATCCATCCAATTTGTCTGTAATTGAGGCAATAATAAAAATAATATTCATAATCCAAAAATATGTTGGTATTCCTAATAACTCTCCTGTTATTCCTCCAAGCATACCTATATACCCAACAATTACAAAAACTGGTACTAAAATCATACGAAAAATTGTTAATTTATTTGCTAAATTCATTTTTATCTCCTTTAATATTAATTATTTTCAACTATATTTGATGAATTAAATATACTATTACTTACTGTATTTGTTTCATTAGTAGTATTTTCTAGTTTTTCGTTTTCTGCAATTTCTTTTTCTCTTGCTACTTCTAGTTGTTTTATTAAAGATTCTAATTTGCTTAAATCTTTACCAATCATTTCAAAATCTCCAGATTCTAAAGATTCTTCTAAGTTTCCATTTGCTTTTATTATAGAATCAATTATAGCAGATATATCTTCCATATCTAATACATCAATATCTATAGCATAATCTGTAAATAAATTTGTTAAAGCTTCTTCAATATTATCGCCAATAGCTACTGTGCTGCCAGATGCAACTATTACTTTTTTTAATATTGGAATTTCATCTTCATCATTAAGCATTACCTGGTAAACTGGTTCTACATAAAGTAAAGTATTATTTATTGGGATTATTTTTATTTCTCTTGTAAGCTTCGTTCCAGAAGTATTTAGTTTTTCTAACTCTGCAGAAATCGTTGTATCTTGTTCAATCTGATTATTTAACTGTGCAATTCCAACCACATTACTTTCTGCAGAAAATCTATATAAGCTAAGCTTTGATACACCATTTTCACAAGTTCCAACTAAATAAGATATTATATTTTGCTTTGATTGCCTATTATATGTTAGCACCAATCCAAATTGTTCTTTTTCAGAATCTGGTGTTTTTAAAACTGTATATGTTGGCTCCATAGCAGAAGAGTTGTTTCTTGATGAATTTGTTCCAATAGACGTTGGTGTTATTTGCCACAAATCATCAGATCTAAATAATGAATCTGCACTTATATCGTGATATGTTGCAATCATTCTAGATTGAACTTCATATAAATATTTTGGATAAGTAAAATGTTTTGAAATATCTTCTGGTATGGTATCTTCAGAAAATAGTTCTGGATACATATTTTTATATGCCATTATTATTGGATCTGTTTTATCTGTAATATAAAAAGTAGTTGTTCCATTATATGCATCTATTAAAACTTTTACAGAATTTCTAATATAATTAATTTTTTCTCTTTCATTATCTGGGTTTTCTACTGAAATTATCTGTGAATATGGATATTCACTAGAAGTTGTATATCCATCTATTACCCAAACTAATTTGCCTGCATCTGTAATAACTAAATATGGCTCATCATCATATTCTATATATGGTAAAACACTTTTTACTCTATCTAATATATTTCTATTTGCAATTATTTTTGTATCCTCTGTTATATAAGATGAAAAGGCTAATTTTAAATTTCTATTTGTTAGACCTAAAATAAATCTATCCCAAAAACCAAGTTGCAATCCAGCTGAACCCTTATATACATTTTCTTCATAAGTAGTTGCTGTTATTGGATAATCATATTCTTTTCCAAAATCTGTGTTAGTAGCAATTATACTATCAGTGTCCATTCCAAAGTATATTCTTGGTTCTGTAATTTTTAAGTCTCCTGCTGCATTAGAAAAATCAGATAATAAATATTCAGCATATCCATTATGATCTCCATCACTAGCAGAATTTATTATAACTGAATAGCCATGAGTATATTTTAAAGTTCTATTATTGTAGCTCATATCATCACTTAGAATTTCTCTTGGAGTAATGTATACTGCTTGATTTTTTCCATTTATATTGTAATTTGCAAGTTGTGTTCTTCTATATGAATAATATACACTATTATCTTGGTGTGAAGAAACCATTTTTAAAATAACATCTTGTGAAATTACAGGTATATTTTCAATAAGTTCTTCATTATTAGCTACTTCTTCACGAGTAATTGTTTCATAAGAAGATATATTTTTTTGCTCTATATCTATTCCATAAGCCTTTTTTGTATTTTCAATATTATACTCTATATATTCCTTTTCCTTATCTAATTGATTATTTTGAACATAAATCACTTGATAATATGTCATTGCTAAAAATAAACACACCATATATACAGGAACTATACATGCAGAAATCATTCCTTGTTTAAAATTTTTCTTTTTAATATATTTAAATAATCTAAGTACAGAAAAAATCATTACTACACTTAAAATTCTATAGCCCCACAATTTTACCGTAGTATCTGTTGCTCCTGCGCCAGTTAATTCCGTATCAGATATAGACATCATTGTTTGTGTTAAAATTCCCATAGAATAGCAAATTATATATACTGCAAAAATTATAACAATTAGTATTGCAAAAAACATAAGCTGTTTTATAAAAGTATTCTTTTTTAAAGTTTCACTAGATACTCCATCTAAGCAAGTATTTAAGGTTAATACATAATAAATTGCAGTATAAATAATTAAACATATAAAAAGCCAAATTAGAATCATTAAACAACTTTTTATAAAAGGCAATTTAAACATATAGTAACCTATATCCAAATGAAAAATCGGATCTGGATTGCCTCCAAATTCAGTACTATTTACAAACATTGCATATTGTTTACCAATTATAGATGGTATTATTATGCTAGCTATAATTCCTCCAACTAAAGCTAAGCTTTTATTTGGAAGCTTTGGCATTGGTTTATTATCTTCGTCAAAAAATTTTTTTAAACCTTTTTTTATAATTCGGTTATTTATGTATATCAATAGATATACAATAAAAAATACAGTTATTGCGATTGTATATGTATTTTTCAAATCAGTTATAAGAACAGAAGTATAATTTTCTCCTACTTGTTTTACATTTAAATACTTTGATCTTATAGATATCATTGTACCTAATATAAAAATAATTAAAAAAGCTATAACAGCTAAAGTTCTCCAAGGTACATTAAATTTCTTTTTAGGTTTAAGCTCAGTATTTTCATTTGTGTTATTTTTTTCTTCTTTTTTTTCTTTCACAAACAAACCTTCTTTCTAATATTAATTTAAAAATTTATATTATTGCATCTAAAAATTCTTGAGAATTAAATACCTCCATATCGTCTATCTGCTCACCTACACCAATAAACTTAACTGGTATTTTATTTTCATCTACAATACCTAAAACAACTCCACCTTTTGCTGTACCATCAAGTTTTGTTAGAACAATTCCTGTAATATCTGTAGTTTCTTTAAATGCTTTTACTTGCAATATGGCATTTTGTCCTGTTTCAGCATCTAAAACCATTAAAACTTCTTTGCTTGAATCAGGTAATTCTTTCTCTATAACTTTTTTTATTTTTGCAAGTTCATCCATTAAGTATTTTTTATTGTGTAATCTTCCTGCTGTATCGCAAATTAATACATCAGCTCCTATTTCATTTGTTTTTTGTATAGCATCATATACAACTGATGCAGGATCTGCACCTTCTTCTTTTTTCACTATTACACTATTTGAACGATTTGCCCAAATTTCTAATTGTTCAACTGCTGCTGCTCTAAAAGTATCTGCTGCTGCAACAACAACTTTTTTTCCATCCTTTACTAATTTATTTGCAATTTTTCCGATTGAAGTTGTTTTTCCAACACCATTAACTCCAACTACAAGAATTACAGATGGTTTTGTATCTAAATTTAGTTTTGGCTCTGCAACATCTAAAATTTCCTTCATTATTTCTTTTAATGCTTTCTTTACTTCCTCTTCATCTTCTATTTTATCTCTTTTTATTCTTATTCTTAATTTGTCTATAATATTAATTGAGGTTTCCATACCAATATCAGAAGTTACCAAAACCTCCTCTAATTCTTCTAATAGTTCTTCATCAACTTTTCTAAAAGAACTAAAAACATTATTTATCTTATCATTTATTGTTTTTTTAGTTTTACCTAATCCATTTTTTAACTTGTCAAAAAAGCCCATAAAACCTCCTTAATTTTGCGAAATATTTCCTTTTATTTATATCATTATACACCTTAAAAATCAACCCTTTTGTAAGAAAAAGAAAAGCCATCAACTATAATTAATTTTATAGCTGATGACTTATATACAAATTTAATATTAACATTTAACAGTTAGGCTTTGCTTAAAGTAATCTTCGCCTTTAAAAGTGTTTAATTTTAGACTTTTAGTTTTACTTACAATCTTTTTTACTTTCCAAAGTCCAAGTCCACTATTGTGCTTTTTAGTGGTAAAATTTTTCTTATAAATATCACTTAAATTTATTTCTTTATTAGCATAAGTATTTTCAATAATAAATAAATTTTGTTGCAATTTATAGTCTTTTAATATTTGAATATAAATTTGTTTATGCTCCTTGCATTCATTTGCTGCTTCAATGGCATTATCTATTAAAATTCCAAGTATTCTAGTTATCTCATAAATATCATTTTTAATTTCCTGCAGATTACACATTATTTCAATATTCATTTTAATTTCTTTTTCCATAGCGACTCGATACTTATTCGATAGCAAACTAAAAATAGCTGGATTTTCCCTTACCATTTTTCTAAAACATTCTGAATTTTTTGTTTCCTCACATTCATTCATAATTTTTGCATAATATTCCTTTAGCTGTTTCATGTTATCTGTCTTAATATATGCTCCCATTACTTGCATAATGTTGTTAAAATCGTGTTTAAATGCTCTTATGGAATCATTTTCTTTTCTTAACATCTGATTACTTCTATGAAGTTTATAGATGCACTTTTTGAACCTTTCTTTTGTTTTAGGTTCCATGAACTTTCTAAAGTTCCTTAAAACGACAATATTCTTCATTCTTCTTCATACCTACCCTTTTTTTCTTACGTAACGATTTATATTTTACCATTTTTCTTGCGATTTTTTTAAAAAGAAGAAAAAAGAGGAAAAAAATACCACAATGCACCACAATTTTTCATTATTTTTCTTTTTTTAACAATTTTTATAAAAAAAAATAGTAATTTTTTGAAACTTTTTTGTTATTTTATAGCATCTAATAAATAGAATATCTTTTAGGAGGGTAATATGTTGGATATCTTATTGTATAGTGAGAACACAATGCTTTCACAACAAATTTCTACTTATCTATTAGAACAAAACAAGCATTTTCGAATTTTACATGTTCTATCTGAAAAAGCAGATTTAATAAAATTTTTACAAACTTCACATTTCGATTTCTTAATATTAATAACAGAAAAAATTGAAAATTCTAATATTTTTGAATACTTAAACGAATTTAATATTGAGAATCATTTAGGATCTATTATTGTTATATCAAACAATTCAGAACTAAAAAAATTATTAAAGAAAAATCGTTTTCTTGCAAAATCTTTTAATAGTAATTTAGCTCCTCATACACTAGCCAAACAAATTTCAACAACAATAGAAGAAAAATATTCCTATGGAACAAATTTAAGAGCAAAGATTGCTCATGAACTTTATTACATAGGTTTCAAACCTTATCATAAAGGTACAGGATTTATGGTAGAAAGTATTTATATGGTATATCAGAAAGATGCTCATTTATGTGATAATTTTGAAAGAAATATTTATCCCGCTGTAGCAGCCAAATTTAATACTACAACTTCAAATGTAAAATCTGATATTATAAAATCTATTAATTCTATGTATGCTGAATGTGAATTAAGTAAACTAAAAAAATATTTTCATTTCAGTACTGATTTTAGACCTACAACAAAAATGATTATTTATACTGTTATAAGTAATATTGCTCAAAGTTAGTACAAATTTTTACACTTTTTTCACCTTTATGAAAAAACAGTTATTTTTAGGTGTATATTTAGGTTGATATTTATATTATATAAATATTATACAAAATTTTAATTTTTAGGAGGTTTTTTTATGAAAACAAAGATAACTAATTTTTTACTTGTTTTTGCAGTACTATTTGTAATGTTATCTTCTTTCTTTACATTACCAGTACTTGCAGCAGAAGACGATGGAGTAAGTCCATTTGCATATGAAACATTTTATAGTAAAGCATTTATCGGAAGCTATAACACAGGTGTTTACTATATGGACGGAAATTATATGGCTTTTGAAATAACTTGCATTTCTGAAGATAAACAAAATCATCCTGTATATGTAAATCTTTATCGTGAATATTGTGATCAAACAACAACATTTACTGTTCACTCAGATGGTGTAAAAAGAAAATATGATTACATATCTACTGGTGGAGGAACAGCAGTAGCCTTTATCTTAACTTGTAATGAAAATGTAAAAATCTCTTTTAATTTAGAATTCTATAGTTGGTATAATTAAAAAATAGATAGGTTAACCCTATCTATTTTTTATTAATTCATATTCATTTACTTTATCTCCTGATTCAATTTTCAAATTTATTTTATTTTTTTCTTTTATTCCAGAAATATTAATAATAAATTCCTTTTTTAAATTATCCAACCATTTTATAAGATAAGAATTAGTTTCTCCTTTATTAAAAAAAGAATTTACTTTAGTTTTTATATCAGAAGTATTTGCTTCTACCAATAAATTCAATCCAGTTTCATCAAAAATAGCTTTTTTTATTTTTATACTAGAGTCTTCACTCTTCTTTGTTACTATATTATATGAAATGTTTTTTCCTTCTTTTGTAATATCTAAATCTAAAATGTATTCAAACTTTAATTCTATATTATTCTTATTTATATCACTGCCTTCTAATCCTATATTTTCATCTTTATAAAAAAGTATATTATTAAAATTTATATTTATTTTATTTGATTCTGGGATTTCATCTGACATCATAAAAACTAAATTTTTCATATGATGCTCATCTTGAATTATTGATTTATTTCCTTTAAAATTATTATTTACATCTTTATGATAAATTATTTCATCCTTTTCATTGGTAATTACTAAATTTTCAATATTTAAACTATCTACATCTCGTTCATTTAAACTAAAATCTGTTTCTATATCAAACACAAGATATAAATTTAAATCATTCATCAATACATAGGATATTTTTACTCCTACACCATTTTGTCTTATATAATCCATATATACATTTTGTAAG
>CALXZR010000096.1 GCA_944393295.1 uncultured Clostridia bacterium | reverse complement strand
TTCCCATTGATTGTTTTGTTGTGTAGTCCATATTTGCATCTGCAAATGCCATATCCATATCTTGTTTTATTGTAGCTTTTTCATTTGTTATTACAGCTTCTGATGCTTGTGTTAATACACCATTATTTCCTAAAACTAATGATATTGATACACCAGCTAAAATTAATAGCACGATAATTGTTATTACTAATGCTACTAATGTAATACCTTTTTGATTTCTCATCGTTTTTTTCCTCCTTAGTTAATTTATATAAATTATATTCGTATATAAAGTTAAAACCTTTATATCGTAAAAATATTGAAACCTAAATTAAAATTATTTTGTTGTTTTATTTTCAAATAATTTTCCAGTTGAACTATCATTTGAACTTGAACCAGAATTATTATTTGAACTTGAACCATTATTGTTATTATTTTGTGAATTATTATTTTGATCTCCTGAGCCGTCACCTTCTGATGGTGTCTCCTCTTGATAATCTGCAAAAGGATCTACCTTTCCACTTTCGTAAGTTTTTCTTGATGCATATTCACTTAAATCAGTTGACCCTATACTATAAGAAGCAAGTACACTTCCAATATCTAAACCAGATGCATCACTTGAACTTGATGAACTTGAACTGTTGGCTTTTTCTTCTGTTATTTCTTGAATTGTTGTTGTAACAGTTGCATCTGCCGTATAGGTAATAGAAGTTGAGGCTGATTTATTATTAGGCATACTATCGTAAAATAGAATTCCTAATGTAAATATAACTACCATAAGTAGTAAAACACCTATAAACAATTCTTTTACTAAAGCTTTCATTTTTCCTCCTTTTACTGTACAGTATTTGCAACACTATTTGTTGTATTTGTTGTTCCTGTTGTTTCTACTGTATTAGTAGTATTTGCAGTATTTGCTGTATTATCCACAGTTGTATTATCTGTAGTTACATTTCCATCAACAGTATTTGTTCCAGTTGTATTATCTACTGTATTTGTACTATTATCTGTTGTTGTTTGAGTAGTAAAGCTTGTTAAGTTTTCATTGTTAATTGGTACTCCAATTACACTAAATGTAGCTTGTATATCTGAACCACCTTTTGACATTTTGAAGTTTCTTATTTCGAAAGCTAATCTATCGTCTTCTTCAATATCATAAATAAATTCAATTAAAGAATTATAGCTTCCAGATATTGTAAAGTTTATATCAGCCATTGTGTAGTATTCAGAATCACTTGTTGTAGTTGTTGCTGTTGCACTTTTTACAAAAGTAAAATCTATTGTAATTCCTTCCTCTGTTGCATAGTTACCAACAATTGTCCATAAGAAATCTACATCATAAGTTTTTGTATTTGAAGTTGTTTCTTCAGGTACTTCCTCCTCTTGCTGTACAGTAGGAGCTAAAGCTTCGTATTGAGCTTTTTTATCTTTATAATTTTTTACAGCTGTTGTTAAAGCTGTTCTTTTACTTTCAAATTCTGTTGTATTCTTTCTGTTTAATTCACTTATTTGAGTATCAAGTTCTTTGTTAGCTGCTTTTACTTCATCGTAACTTGCAATCTCTAAAAAATTATAATCTACTCCTTCAACTGCTATTACATAACATCCAACAATCGATAATACCAAAACAAGTAAAATTACTATCTTTCTCATGGCAATTCTCCTTCTATTGTAACTTTAATTACCTCTCCTTCTTTTGTACCACTTGTAGATTTAACATCTGCTAAGATATTTTCTGTTGCTAATAAGCCTTTAAAGAAACCTAATTGCTCATATTGTGAAGATTCAGCTTGTATAACAATATGTGTGTCTTCTGTATTTTCTATTGAAGTTATTTTAACTTTTTGAGGTATTTTTGTCATAATTTTTGTTAATAAATTTGGTATAGCATCTTTACTTATAATTCTTTCTTTAAATTCAGAACCAATTGAACTTGAATCTGAAGAATCAGATGTTGGATTATTCAAATTATTTATAGCTTCAATCATCGAATTATAGTTAGAAGCTTGACTATTTATTGTAGATAATTGTGAATCCATTTTTGCAAGTTCACTATTAGTTGTTGATAAAGAGCTTGAAACTTCTTGTTGTTTTGTATCAATTTGCTTCATTACATAGTTTGAAAATCCTGTAAATCCAATAGCAGCAACTATTGCTACTGCTGTTCCTCTAAGCATAAGTTTTTCAAGTGGAGTTAAAGGTCCTTTAAAAGACATATTTATAGGAATATTTAACTTACTACTACCGCCTTTTTTTGCTCCTCCACCAGATTTAAACATATTTTTTAATTTTGCCATAACATCTGTATTTAAAGCACTAGGTGAATTTGCGTAATTTAGTTCCTTCATTCCAATTCCAGTAGCATTTAAAGCAAGAGCAACTGCAGAATTAACTTCAATATAATCTTTTACTGAAGTTTTTATATTTCCACCTTCTAAGAAATATGGCTTTAAAATTTCACATTTTGTATTTATCATATATTCTTGGAAATATAAATCTAAATTGTTAATAACAGTTCCCGCACCAGTTAAATATATTTTTGTTACATTTCCAAAAGCACTATCTAACATTTTTTTGCTTTCAGTAACAATTTTATATAGTGTTGGCATAATATCTTCTAAGTGTTCATTTCCTTCTGCTTGTGTTGCTTGTATGTCTTGTGTATATATTGTAATATTTTTACATATATCGTAAGATTTTGCCATTGAATTTTCTGTTTTATTTATTTCTTCTAGGATATTTTTCATTCCTATATCTATTGTATCTATTCTATAAATTTGTCCATTTAATATTGTTGTAATTTTTGTTGTATCTTCTATATTTATAATAGCAATATTATCTTTTTCTCCAACTTCAACTAAATTTGTTATACTTGAAGATATAGGAGTCATTGATTGTAATTTATATTGACCAAGAAATTGAGCTTTTTTTGATATATCAGCTTTATTCGCAGCTATATATAAGGCTTTAAGTTTTTCTGAGTTTTCCTTATCATTCATTACGATATATCGCATTTCTAAAGAATCTTTATTGTAGCTTTTTTCATTGCAATCCATTTCAAATTCTATATCTACTGTACTTTTTATATCATTTTTACTTAATCCAGCAAAAACTTCTACATATCCATAGATTTCATTTGAAACATTTGTGCAAATTGGTATTTTATAACTATTTGTTTCATTTATAATTTGTTCTAAAGCTTTATGCAAATCGTCGTAAAACATCACATTAAAGCTATCGACTTTAATTGAATCTTTTTCTTTAATTACTTTTGCATATTTAATCATTGTGTCTTCAATATAAACACCCAAACTGCTTGCCATTAGTATTACTCCTTTGTTTTATCTATTACTATTATTTCAAAATTCGCTAATTTAATACTTTAATATACTATATTTATATATTTTTTTTCTTTTTACGTCAATAGATTTTACATAATAGTAATTTAATCGTAAACAAACTGTAATATTATATTTTTTCTTTTAAAATTCCCTCTTTATATGCGGTTAAAAGTTTTTTTAATTCCTCAATTTCTTTACATAATCTAGTTCCAATATCTGTATCTTTTACACTTTTTCTTTTTTTCACATTTTCTTGCAAAATGATTTCACTTTTTATATCACTGCCTTCTTCAATTGCCTTTTGTTTAGATTCAAATGGCTCGTTCATAGCTAATACTAAACCATTTGAATTGTAAGTTAAGGTGTATCCAGCTATTCCTGTTGTAGCTTGATAAGCCTTTGAAAAACCTCCGTCTATTACTATTAATTTTCCTTTCGCCCTTATCGGACTTTCTCCATTTTTCACTTTTACAGGAATATGTCCATTTATTATGTGTCCTTCCTCTATATCTACACCAAAATTTTCCAATATTTTATTGCAAATTTCCTCACTATTAACTTGGTCGTAGTAAGGATTTTTATTTTCTTTATGTAATTCTTTTTCCTCTAAAAAATATCTTTCAAAAGTTGCAGCTTTATCTTTGCCAAAAAGTGGTGATTTTGGTCCACACCAAAAATACCACATATAATCAATTGCTTCTTGATTAATTCCATTAGAATCTCCGAAAAAAGCTTTATGCGCAACATTTTCTATATGTTCAAATAATTCTCTTCCTTTAAACTTTTTCCCCAAGATTTCTACTTGTTCAAATTCGCCATTTTCTAGCATTGGTATACAACCATGGAATAATACATTTTGATTGAAGTTTTGATACATATGTCCCTTTGAATATAAGAAATTTATATGAGTATTTAATTTCTCACTATGTAAAAAAGAGCTTTTTAATCTTTCTACAATTTCCTTTTCTTCAGCATTTAACTTATATGGATTTTTTGGATCTATTGTAGGAAAATTTTTATCATTTAAAACATATTCTTTTCCACCAATTTCAACTGTTCCTTTAGTATAATCAATTTTATCTAAAAATAATCTATCTTTCATTTTGTATTCTGGATGTTTTTTTATAAGTGCACCTTCTAATTTAAATTGTATTACGGAAATTGCTTTATGTATTTTAGAAATAATTATTTTATCGCTATTGCTATATCTTGTAATTTCTTTATTTCTAGGAAAGAAATTTTTGCAATCATCTTGCTCATAGGTTTTTATAGCAAACATTGAAAGAGGTCTAATATTTATACCATATCCCTCTTCTAAGGTTGCTAAATTATCGTATCTACTACAAATTCGTATAACATTTGCTATACATGCCTCGTTTCCGCTAGCAGCTCCCATCCATAATATATCATGATTTCCCCATTGTATATCCAAACTGTGGAAATCCATCAATTTATCCATAATAATAGGTGCTCCTGGTCCTCTATCGTAAATATCTCC
>CALXZR010000095.1 GCA_944393295.1 uncultured Clostridia bacterium | reverse complement strand
CTCTATAAAATATTTCTAGTCTTTCTGCAATATAATATTTATCTTCTTCTGTAATAGGTTTATTGTAATAAATATCTATTAAATCTAAATACCATTGTTCTTCTGATTTTGCAATTGGTATATCTTCGTCTGGTACTACTTGAACAAAAAATTCATTTATATCTGTTTGAAATATACTTGAACCGTTTTCAACAATGTTTGTAGCAGTACTTTCCGGCTCATAGTATTTACTTAATATTTCTTTTTCTTCTTTTTCTCTATTTTCCTCTAATTCTTTAACATATTTCTTTCCATAGTATTTTTCCATAAGCTCATCTGTTGCAACTTTATAATCAAGAATTACTTCATTAGATGTATTGTTGTTAAACAACTTTGCAAAAATACGAACTTCTACATACAATATCGCTATAATTAAAACTATTATTATTGCTATTTGCCATACTTTTATTTTTTTCTTAGATTTTTTTGTTTCCATATCTTCTCCCCAAAAATTTTAATTGCTAAAGATTATATCATTTTCTATTAATATTTCTTCGATACTTTTCTTTAAAAATTTATCTATATGTGTATAATCTTTATATTTATCGTAGAATTCTTTTAATCTATTAATAATAGCTTCTTTTTCTTCTTGTGAAATTTCTTGATTATAATATATATCTATTAAATTAAACTGCCACTCCTCTCTAGATTTTGAAATTGGCAATTCATTATCCGGTATTACCTGAGCTGTTACTTTTGGAATTCCAAAAATCGTATAAGTTGTAGTTTTAGCATAAGCTTCTGGATTTTCTATATCTTTTACATTTTTAGTTGCACTCTTTCTAATTTCTTCCGTTTCATTTCTTATATCTTTTTGTGCTTCTTCTACATAAAACTTACCATAAAATTTTTCTAGCAAATTAAGTTCTATCTGCATTTCCTTTGTTATTGCTGTTTTTGCTCCAAAATCTCCTTTTGGTTTATAGAACCTACTTCTTAAAAATTCTATTAAACATATTACTATAAAAACTATTAATATAACAATTATAATTTTTAAGACATTTTTTAATTTCATAAAATTTCCCCATATAAAATTAATTTTCACTTACGTTATTATATGTTATAACATTTGTAGACACATAATTTTCTGTATTTGGATTTGGCAAAATATTGCTACTTATAAATACTGTAGAATTTTCTGTATTTTCGCTTTCTGTATTATTTTCTAAATTGGTTTTATTTTCTTCTTCATAACTAACATATCTTATAATTCTCGAAGTTCCAGAATAAAAGACATACTTCAACAAAATAGCTATACAAATTATTGCTATTATTATAGCTACAATTATTAATGTTTTTTTCTTCATATATGCCTCACTTTAAAATTTATATTTTATTATAAACTTCTTCTATAATTCCATATCTTTGTTTTATAAGTTCTTTATAAAATTCTTTTCTTGTATCTGACATACAAGTTATATTATCAATAAAGTTTTCAATTTTTAAAACATTAATATTTTTGAATATTCTTTTTATTGCTTCTAAGCAATCTTCTTTTTTCATTTCCTTTATAAAGGTCATATAATTAATTTTTTTACCATTTTCTTTTAAACAAGAATAGCTATTTACAGCTAAATTTTTAATTTCTGCTTTACTCATTTCTTTTATTTGTTCATCTTCTAGCATTGGATTTAAGCAAGAACCACAATCATAAATAGGAGCAAATTCAACTTCTCTAGTTATTTTATTTAATAAAAAACCCCAATTGCCATTATGTCTATCTGTATTTCCAATTAAACTATCTATAATAAACATATCCCAAAACTTTTTTCTAGTTTCTTCTACATCAATCATTTTACTTTCTTCTATAACTTCCATTATGTCATTTAATTCTGTTTCTATTTTCTTATCTGGATTTGTACTTAATACTAAATTTTCAAACTCATATAATATATTATTGCTATCTGTAAAATCTTCACAAGCACATACTATCTTTTCTTTTCCTTTATAATTATATTTTCCCAAAATTGTATTTTGCACTTTAAAACCACAGATTTTAAATATATTACTTCCTACATACTCTGAAAAAGCATTATTTATATATGATATATTCTTATTTTTTTCTCTTATTGGATCAGGAAATTTTACTAAGTATTTTTTTTCATCTAAAATTAAAGTTTTCTTTTTCTCAGAACCTTTGTAAGTATTTAATTCCTCTATTGCATTTGTAAAATCTATCATACTTTCCTCCCACTTATAAACTCATCTTTATTATATCATAAATTGCCAAATTTTACTACTATTCTAATTAAACAACATATATTGCATATTTCTTCTAAAATCAAAATCTTCCTTTATCTGACCAGTTAATTCTTGGTTTAAAAGCATTTCTCCAGTATTTGAAAAACTTAAAAATTTATTTGTAGCAGGTAGCTTTTCTTCAAAATCATATAGCCATTTAAAATAACTTGAGAGCTCTATATCCATATTGTTTACAATATAGTTTAAAAGAAAGTCAGGACTAGAATTATAAGTTGTTCCAGTACCTTCTACTTCAAAATTAGTTAAAATTAATGCTTGTGTATTATATTTTCTATATAAATTTTGCATTTCATCTTCTGTATCAAAATATGAAAGATTTTCTAGCACATCTTCATTTTCTAAAGAAACATATGGTAGATGATCTCCTAAGAAAAGAATTATAGTATCTTCTTCATAATCTTGTATGTAATCGTAAATTCTTTTTAATTGCTTGTCCGCATCATATACTCCCTGTGCATAAGACTGAATAAACTCTGTTTCTCCTTTACCTAAAGAAGTATTTACTACACTTATATCATATTCCTCATATTTATCATTACAAAAAGGTAGGTGATTTTGTATAGTAGCTGTAAAGTAAAAAACTGGTTCATCTCCTTTGTTTTCTAACTCTTCTATCATTAAATCTGTTAAATACTCATCTGAATTAAAATAGCCTTTGTGAAATTCCTCATTATCTACATCTTCATACGATTTAGCACCAAGATATCCATATTGTCTTTCTGAATTATAAAAATCCCTTCCAAAAACAATTTTAGTATTATATCCATTATTATTTAATTCTCTTATTATAGACGGATAACTCTCACTTTTTCTATCCTTATACAAAGAATTGAAAGGTATATATCCATTTGAAAAATATGCTAAATTTCCACCTGTTAATAATTCAAATTCTACATTTGAAGAAAGACCTCCATAAGCTGGTGAAATTAAATTAAACAATTTTCCTTCACTTTGTAAGTTTTTAAAATTTTTCGTAACATCTATATCAAACTCCACTTCTGAAATTTGAGTTATATCAAAAAATGCTTCTGAAAATATTACTAATATATTTGGTGTTTTTCCATAAATTTTATTTTCGCTACCTTTAGCATTTTCTAGAGCTTCAAGTAGTATTTCTTCATTGTAATTTTCTGGAGTATATCTTCTAGTTTCTAGTAAATTTTCTATTAGACCTCCAATAACTCCATATTGTTTATAATATACTACATTACTTAGAAATGCTTTATAATCTTTTCTATCTTCTGTCCTATAAATTTTTTTAAGTAAAAATTCATCTTTGCTCTGAATTGGCAAAAAGACTACTGCCATCATTAAAACACATGTTGTACAAATTATAGTAGAAGTAGCTTTTGAAATATCCTTTAATACTATTTTTTCTTTAGCACCAACATAATTTATAAGTATTAAAATAGCACCTAGTATTATAAGTGGAACATAAGTAGAAAACTGTGTAAGTACTGATATAGCTAAAGTTGCTATTTCTCCGGCATTTGAAAGCATCTCTATATCTGTGATAAAAATTGGATTTCCGCTTGCCAATATTTTAATATGATTAATAACTGCAAATACAAATAATATTATAGAAATAGTTATATTTGTTTTTTTAGTGTTCTTTGAAATTATTAAAATAAATATATAGATTAAGCTATATACTAATATTGAGGGAATTATATATAAATAATTTTCTCTTTGTCTTGTATCGCCAGAATATACTATTCCAAAAAATATATCTAAAATGATAAATAAAATTATATATATAACTACATTTATTATAATTTTTTTCTTTTCCATACAAAATCCTTATTTTTATTTTTTATCATTTTAACAATAAAAAATTATTTTTGCAAGGATATTATTTCATAACCTCTGAAATTACAGCAGCTAAATATTTCATACTACCAGTACATTCTTCTAAGGTATTTCCTGTTGCTCCTACTTCTATAATACATGCGCCCTTTGCCAAATTTTGATTATACCTAGAATTTCTTACAATCATAGGTTTAAATAAATCTGGATACATTTCATTTGCTTTTTCTTGTATTTTTACTGCTAATTTTAGATTTTGTTTCCAATTTGGATGGTCTAGTCCTCCACCGTCTGTACCTATTACGAACATAAGTTGAGCTACTCTCTCATCCCCAATTTGAACAGTTGGCCCATAAGAGCTATCGCTTCCTATTGCATCTCTATGCAAATCTATTACATTTTCTACTGTTGGATTTTGTTCTAAAATACTTTTTACTGTTGCCATTGAACGTGTATATGAACCTGAATACGCAGGGTAATCGTGATAAGTAGTAGAATGATTTACATTATAGCCAAACTTTGTTAAATAATCAGTAAGAACGCTTCCAACCTTTGCAACAGAATGCTCTAAATCTATAGTTCTATAATTTCCACTTGCCTCATAAGGATTTGCTTCTGTTGGTGTATAGCTTTCACAAGTATGAGTATGAAAAATAACAATGTCTTTTTTATTTGAATATTCAATATCAGGCTTTAAAATTTCCTCTGTTAAAGTATATTTTGATTCATTTTTTATTTTTACACTTCCATAGGTTGTATTGTAACTATCATTTTTGTTTTTATCTGAATTTACTTTAGTTTCCAATTTTTTAGGAATTGAATTCACATCTATTTCTGCATTTGTATCACTTGCCTCTGTAGGAGGATTTGCATCCACATTAGTATTAGCATTAGTATTTTCTTCTGTATTAGTTTCTTCTACTTTTTGAGTATCCTCTTCATTTCCTACTAAAGCATTTTCAAATTCTGTAACTTCTTCTTGATTTTCTTGCTCCATTATAGCCTCTTCATTTGATAAAAGTTTTATCTCTGAAGCAATTATTCTTTTAGCACTACTTGCCTTGCTCTTTTTTATATCTACATCACCAAAGCAAAAAATACTTAATGAATCCTCCATTATATTAATATAATTTTTAGATACTGATTCTTTTACTTTCCCGCTACTAATTTCTTTAATTATAATCTGCACAAATTTAAAAATCATTGCAACAATAATAGTTACAATGATAATTTTCGCTAGTTTTTTTAATAATTCTTTTAAATTTATAACTGCTAAATTTATCATATAAACCTCTCTTGTACATTTTAATTATATGTTTTGATTTGGTTTTATATGATAAAATTGTATGCACTTATTCAAACATTTTATCTATTGCCTTGCTATAGATTTCTTTTGCTATTTTGTAGCCATTTGGCACTATTTCAGAAAATTTATTCATACATACACTTGCATTTACTTCCATTACTAGTATTTCTCCTGATTTAGTTTGAGATATATCTATACTTGCAAACTTTGCATTCATTGCATCTCCGGCCATTTGGGCAATATTTTTTACTTTACTTAAATACTTATCTCTTTCATCTACTAATATTGGAATTGCTCCACTATTTAAATTATGTTTCCAAGAAATAGTAACTTCTTCATCAGCTTTTGGAATATACTTCATATCTAGCTCTCTACAAAAAGAATAATTTTTAGTATTATCTAATTTTTCGATTAAACCTTCTATGCTAGTTACTCCATCTCCTACTACATAAGGTTTTCTTTTTTTATAGACAAATTCAATATTTCCATCTAAATATATTGTTCTATATTCATATTCTATATCTAAATACGGACATATGCTTAAAGTATCTTTATTTTCTTCAAATACTTTTTGAATTATATTTTTAATTTCTTCTCTAGAATTGCAATAATATACATCTTTTCCACCGAGAAGAATCATTTGCTTTAATAACCACTTTGTGATTATATTTTTCAAAAATTTCATCTATTTTTTCAAATATTTTACTATCTGTATAATTGCTTCTTGTTTTTGGATTAAAAACCATAAGATGTGGAATCATTGGAATTCCATTTTTACTTAAAACTTCATAAGTTGCATATTTATCACAAGCAATATTATAAAAAGCTGCTGTATTTAAATCAAAAGTATATCTAATTAAATTTCTAATTTTGTTTCCTTTTTTTAGTTCTCTAATCCAACCAAAAGACAATTGTTTTTGTTCTATATTTTTTTCTTCACATAATTCGTCTATTATTTTATAAAAATTCTTTGTTTCCATACTATTTCCTTAATGTATATTCTTGTATAATTCACTTTCATTTTTAGATACATATAAATTTATAATTCCTATTTGAACTAATAAAAATACTATACTAACACCTATATATAAATGCATATTACTAAATTTAATAGCTGCTAAAACCAATATTCCTATCTCTACAAACACTACTACCATTAAATAAAATATATTCATGTTTTGTTTTACTACAGTATACTCACTACTCCAACTTAATTTAGGCTTTTTTAAATCTATTATTATTCCAATATAATTAATTACAAAATTTACTAGCATTGAGATAATTGCAATTATTCCAATATATATATATGAAACATTAAAAATTAGCTTTAAAGCTACTAATACACAAACAATTGGAAAAATATTCATTAAAATAGCTGGTAAAATTTTATATATTGTTTGCTTTCTTAAACTTATTGGCAAAACCTTCATTAAAGTAGCATTGTCTGAATCTCTTGAAATGGCTGTTACAGAAATAAAATTAAACATAAATATAAACCCTAATATAGCTAGTATTATTCCTATAGTAGACGGAGTAATAGAAAAATTATTTATTATTCCTGTAAATTCTGCCTCTGTTTCTGCATCATTTCTCATTTGAAAATACACCGGTATAGCAAAAATAAATGGAAATAATATAGGTGGTAATAAGCATTGCATACAAAAAATAGGATTTCTTATTAAGTTTATAAATTCCTTTTTGGTATATGTCTTTATTACTGAGAATTGTTTATACTGATTTTTTCCTGATTTTTCTTTTTTCTTTATTCCATTTGATAAGCTACTTGTCGCTCCTCTAATGTATAAATTTGAAGATATCTTAGCTAGTAAAATATAAAAAGCAGTTGTTACTATTATTAATAAGCATATATTAAGTAGTCCAGATAAATTTTCTGAATTTATTAAGGCTTTTAAAGATATAGTTATTGTACTAAAAGCTTTAGAAGCATATTCTACTACTCCATTTGTTTTTTCTAGCATTTCATAAACTTGAGCCTCTGTAATTTCTTGTGTTCCTGTAGTAATAAATTGAGCTCCAATAATAATTAAAAGTGTTATCGCAACAGTTAAATATTGTACAAAGTCTTTGTTTTTTATAAAATTTGTAAATCTCATTATTATGCTCATAAAAAAACTTACTAATATCGTTGGAATTACTGGCAATAATAAAAAAACAAAGACCATATAAATATAATACATAACTCCTAATTTTAACATAATTCCATATAGTATCAATAATGGAAGCACAATAGGAATTTGTATTATGTATTGAGAAATTATAAGTACATTCCATTTAGCCATTAATATTTTTGAAGGTTTTATTGGTAATGGTAATAAATACTCTAAATCTTTTGAAAAATATAATACATTAACTGCTGAAAACAAAGTTCTAAATAAGGCTATTGCTATTGTAGCACCTAAAAGCAAATTTAAATATATAGCTGGTTGATTTAAAGATATTAGAATATTTAATATATGATATCCAAAAAATAAAATCAAAGCACCTACATATCCAAAAATTAATATATACGCTAAAATTAATACTAATTTACTAATTTTCTTTGTTTGATTTTTTTTCTCTTTTTGAAAAGCGTTTTTTAATAATATTTTAGTTAAACTGAAAACTTCATTCATTTTATTTCTTTCCTTTATTTTAGGATTTTACCTCTTATATTAGTTTTTATCTTTTTCTGTAATCTCTAAAAATAGTTCTTCTAAAGAAGCATTCTCCTTTAGTTTATTCTTCATTTCGTCATAAGTACCTACAAAAAGCAATTTTCCTTTATTTATAATTCCTATTCTATCACATAATTTTTCTGCCACCTCTAATACATGTGTAGAAAAGAATACTGCATTTCCAGCTTCTTTATGTTTTTTCATCATTTCTTTTAAATCAAAAGAAGATTTTGGATCTAATCCTGTCATTGGCTCATCTAAAATCCAGTTTTTTGGATTGTGCATTAAAGCACTAACAATCATTAACTTTTGTCTCATTCCATGAGAATAGCTCTGCATTTGACTATTTAAATCATCATAAATTTCAAATTGCTTAGATAAACTTTCTATTTTTTCTTTTCTATCATGTTCTGAAATTCCATATATATCAGCTATAAAGTTCAAATATTCAATTCCTTTTAATTTCAAAAATACATCTGGAGAATCAGGCATATAACCAAATTGTTTTTTAGCCTCTAAGCTTTCCGTTTTTATACTTTTTCCATCAATTAAAATATCTCCCTCATCAATATCTAATATACCTGTTAACATTTTTATAGTAGTTGTTTTTCCTGCACCATTAGGTCCTAAAAATCCAAAAATTTCTCCGTCTTTTACTTCAAAATTTAAATTATCAACTGATTTTTTTCCTTTTACATAAGATTTACTTACATTTTTAAAGCTAATCATCTTTACTTATAAATCGCTAATTAAAAGCGATTCCTTTCTTTATTTATTTCTTTTTAAAATAATTCTTAATACTTCTGAAACACTCCAAGCTTGTGAAAAAGTTCCTCCAGCTGTATATGGTAATTTTGAATTATATATTTCAGAAATTGTACATATACCTTCTTCTGCATATATCTCTTTTTTAAAAGTTACATATACATCATCTACAAACTTATTAAAATCATCTTGCAATTTTTTCTTTTGTTTTTCATCTTTTTCGGCTTTTAAAATATTTTCAGAAGCATTTTCATAAAGTCCTAAAAGCCAAACCCAAGAAGGTCCTTGATGATAGCACATATCTCTTTTAAAACTATCTCCTTCGTATTCTGCAACATATCCGTCTTCACCGCGAGCTAGAGTCCTTAATCCATGTGTTAGAAGTAATTTATCTGTACAAGTTTCAAAAAGATTTTTAGCCTCTTCAGAATTTGGATCTAAAACTGGATAAGTTGTAGATATTGCAAATAGCTGGTTAGGTCTAATTTTATCATCGCCTAAAACATCATATAAACATTTCTTTTTTGGATTGTAAAATTGCTTGCAAAATTCTGCTTTATGCTTTCTTGAAATTCTTCTTGCCATTAAAACAGTTTCTTTGTCTTCAAATTTTTTTGCTAAATTTTCTAAAGTTTTTAAGCTATTGTACCATAAAGCATTTATTTCAACCACTTTGCCATTTCTTGGAGTTACTACATAGTCTCCAATTTTTGCATCCATCCAAGTATTTTGTATTTGTTTTGTCCCAGAATTTAATAATCCATCTTCGCTAATAAAAATATTATTACCATCTAAACCAATTCCTTTTATATAGTTTGAAACAATATTTTTTAATGTTTCATATAAATCATTTTTTACAAATTCATAATCTTTTGTATAAAGTAGATATTTATTTACTACTTCAAACAAAAGCAAAGATGCATCTACACTATTGTATAGAGGTTTATCTGTTCCCTCTGCATATCCATTTGGAACTAGTCCACATTTTATATCTCTAGTAAAAGTTTTAATTACACTTTTAGCCTCATCAAATCTTTTGGTAACAAGTAGTAAGCCTTCAAAGGCTATAAAAGTATCTCTACCCCAATCTAAAAACCATGGAAATCCTGCTATAATTGATTTTGTTTTAAATTTTGGTCTATCTATTATAAAAGAATCTGTAGTTATAATTAAATCTTTTATAACTTGGTTCTGTTCTTTTTCTTGCCTTGTATACTTCTTCTTTATATTTAATAAGTTTGCATTTTCAACTATTTTTTCTAATCTATTTTTCTCATTTTCGAAAACTTCTGCAACATTTATTTTTTCTATATTTTTATCTAAAGAAACAACAAAGTTTATTTCTTTTTCTTCCTTTGGGTTTAATTCAACTTCAAATCTACCTGCTACAGCCAAATTTTCTTCTGGATAAAATCCTCTTTGTTCTTCTTTTATGTAATACATATTTTTAAAAGTATCATTTGAATATGCTATATATTTTCCTTCACTTAAATACATAAAAATAGGCTTTGCTTCTTGGTCTACATGTACACATACCTTAGTTTTGTTTACTTCTTGCGCTAAATTAAATTCTTTATTTGTTGTCATTGAATGAAAATCTCTAAAATTTACTATAGGAGCTATTGTTAGTTTAGAAGCTTGTTTTCCATTTTTTATTTTATATGATACTACTGTTGTATTTTTTCCATATACCATTGATATCTTTTTTTCAATTTTAATATCTTCCACTTTATAATTAAAGATTGGATAATACTCTTTTTCAAAGCTTTCTAATCTTTTATATCCATCAGATACATAATCTTTACATATATTTGTATATAAACAATAATTTTTATTTCCTATACAAATGCTTTCGTCTAATTTTGATAGTATTAAATGTCTTGAAGCTGGTGGATTTAGTGCTGCTACTAATAAACCATGATATCTTCTTGTATTAGCACCTATTACAGTTGAAGAGCAAAAGCCACCTATACCATTCGTTATTATCCATTCTTTTTTTATTCCGTCTTTTAAATCTAATTTTAACTTTCCTAATTTCATTTGTATTTTAACTCCCTAATATTATTTTAGAAATCTATGTTTATTTCTTCTTTTTAGCTTTCGATTTCGAATTATTAGCTTTATTTGTTTTCTTATTTGATTTTAGTTTTCCCTCCATCTTTTCAATTTGTTCAGCTATCTTTTTATTTTCCTCAGCCCTTTTGTCTGAAGTTTGAATAGATTCAACTCTTTCTTTATATTTTTCATTAAATTTACTTTTACGTTTAGTTTTATTAGCAGTTTTTGGAGCTTTTCCCTTTGCTACCTTTTTTTCCTCTTTTTTAGCTATTTTGTTTCTTTTAGCTTGTAATTTATTTTGTTCTTTTAATACGGAATTTAATAGTAAATATTCTGTTTCATTTTGTTTATCTTGAAATCTTAATTCATTGCATATTAATTCTATAATTGTAGAAGCAATTGCATCTGGATCATGTCTTATCTCTCCATCTCTAATACAAGACATATTTTTTTCTATAATTTTAACACCTAAAGATGATGCTTTTGCTTTATTTAAATCTACAACATCTGCACCTTCTCTATTGTATTTTCTTACAAATTCTGGAACTATCTCTCCAGAATCAGCTAAACATATATCAAACACGCCTGTTCCAACATGGTCTTGAATAGTTTGAATATGATCAGATAAAGTATAATTATCTGTTTGTCCTGGTTCTGTCATTATATTTGAAACATATACTTTAATTGCTTTACTCTCTTTAATTGCTTTTGCAACACCTTTTACTAAAAGATTTGGTATAACATTTGTATATAAACTTCCTGGTCCAATAATTATAGCTTCAGCTTCTGCTATTGCTTCTAAAACTCCAGGTGCAGGCACAGCATTAGAAGGTGAAATAAATATTCTATTGATTGTTTCTACTTTTTCTGCAACTACTTCTGGAATTTTACTTTTTTGCTCTATTGTAGTTCCATCATTTAATTCTGCACAAATTTTTATTTCATCTAAAGTAACTGGTATTACTCTACCATTAATATTTAAAACTTCTGTACTTTTTCTTATAGCTTCTGGGACATTATCATAAATTTCATTCATCGCTGTTAAATAAATATCGCCAAAATTTAAATTTTTTAATCGATTGTTTTTGAAGGTTAAATTCATAAGCTTTCCCATAAGCTCTTGATGGTCAGACATTGCAATAATGCTATCTTTAATATCTGAAAATGGTAATACATCTAATTCCATTCTAGATTCTGTTGGATTAACTCCATAATCAGACATAGTAACAAGAGAAGTTATATTATTAGTATATTTTTTTAATCCTTCTATAACAGTATTTAAACCTTTACCACCGCCTATTACTAGTATCTTTGGTCCATCTTCATATACCTTTTTATTAAATATAAGTGATTTTATATTTACCTTTGCTTTTTTACTTTTTTCTGCATCAGCACCATTAGCTTCTATTATTATTTCTAAAGTTCTTTTTTGTATAAATACAACTCCTAGTACTATAGCAACAAATCCTAATACAAAAATTCCTACAATTTTTGCAACCTCTTCAAAAGTTACTTCTTCTGTAACTAAAACTTTTGTAAAAGCATAACAAGTTAATACTACTCCTATTAAAATTAATATTATCCATCTTTTTACTTTTGTACTCGCTTTAAACCATTCAAAAAAAGACTTCATTTTATTTTCCTTTCTCTACTTAAATTATTTTTCGCCTATTACTAAAACTTCTAATTCAATTTTTTCTTTTGTTTTATCGTATACAACTTTTTTTACATATTCTATTAAATCTAATATATCTTTTGCGGTTGCATTACCCTTATTTACAATAAAACCTGCATGCTTGTTTGATACTTCAGCATCACCAATTGAATATCCCTTTAGTCCACATTCATCTATTAACTTAGCTGTTATAATTCCTTCTTTTCTTTTGAATATACTACCAGCACTTGGAAATTCTAAAGGCTGTTTTTCTTTTCTAGAATTTGAATATTCTTCAATTTTCTTTTGTATATTTTCTTTAGTATCATATGGTACTCTTAAAGTTGTTTCTAATATAAAAGCTTCTTCTTTAGAAAATCTACTTTCTCTATAAGAAAATTCGTGTTCTTCTAAATTTATTTTTTGTATATCTCCATCTTCATTCATAAATTTAGTTTTGATAACTAAATCCTTCATTTCCATACCATAAGCTCCTGCATTCATACGAATAGCTCCGCCTATAGTTCCTGGTATTCCAGATAAAAATTCCAAATTTCCAAGTTCTTCTCTTAAAGCCACATTTGCAAGCTTACATAATGGAAAACCAGCTTCTACAGTAATTAATGCATAATTTTTAGTTCTTTCTATTTTATAGTTTTGCATATTTAATTTTATTACTATTCCTCTTATACCTTTATCTGTAACTAATAAATTTGTACCATTTCCCACTAATTGTAGAGGAATATTATTTTGTTTTGTAAATTTTAAAATTTCTTTTAATTCTTTTTCATTTTCTATTATTACAAAATAATCAGCATTTCCCCCTACTTTAAAAGAAGTATGTTTTTTCATTGGTTCATTTTTTAAAATTTTATCTTTTTGGACTATTTTTAGTAATCCCTTTTCAATATCCACTTAAAAGCTCACCTCATTTTGCTATTTTTCTATTATTTAATTTTTATTCAAATAAATTCATCCTATACTATTATTCTGTGAAGTTAACAGTATCAGTACCCTTTTCATTTTCTTCTGCTTCAGGTGATTTATTTCCTGTTTTTCCTGCATAATATAGAATATCTCCCTTAGATGTTTGTTTTTCAGTTTCGTTAAAAACTTCACCTGTTGAATAATTTACTATATAGGTATATTGATTATCTTCATTACTTTCAATTTTTAATTCTTCTAAATCTGTCGGTGTTAATCTATAATAAGACTCATCATAAGTGATATCATTTTCATTTTTTGCTTCTAAATCCGCCTTTAATTGAAATTCTATAGAATCACTAATAGTTGGTAATTCATTTGGATTTACTATAGTTCCAACAAAAACAGATGGCTGGTTACCTTCTGATTTTTTTATTCCTAGCAAATTAAGCTCTGTTGCTTTAATGTATTGTTCTGCAATAGCCTGTTCTACCATTTCAACTGCTGCAGCTAAATTTTTAGCTTTACTTTCGTTTAATGTATCAACACCATAATTTATACTTATACTTGCTAAAATAAATATAACTATAATAGTAATAACAAGTGCAGCTAATGTAATACCACTTTCCTTTTTCATTTGCAATTTCTCCTATTTCAAAAACTTATAATCTTACCAATACATATTATCATTTTTCTAAGATTTTTACAAGTAATATATAGTTTTTTTTGGTTTATTTAATCCAAATAAATAAAATAAGAACACTTCCTTTTTGAAATGTTCTTTATTTCTATACTTCTAAAAATATTTAATTACATCATCATTATCTTCATTTTCGAAAGTAATATGTGGTTCTCCTACATATTTAATAGGATCATCTTGATGAATATATTTTTGTTTGGAATAATTGTTTTTTTGATTTATATTTTGTGTATCATCTATATGTATACAATCAACTTTTTTTGTATAATCTTCTCTGTAATTTTCTTTATAATTTTCTTTATAATTTTCTTTGTAGTTTTGCTTATAGTTTTCTTTATAATTTTCCTTGTAATCCTCCTTATAATCTTCTGAAATTTTAGAATCACTATAAGCTTTTAAAGCATTTGTAATTTTGCTTTTATTCAAATTTATATTGTTTTTTAAATATTTTTCATAATAGTCTTTTTGAAATTTTTCTTTTTTTTCTTTACTTTTTTTGTATATATAATAAAAAATAAATACATAAAAAATTATTACTAATAGTCCTTCCATTACATTCTCATATTATAAAAATTTTCATTTATTCAAAAAAGAGGCTAAATTTCTAAGCCTCTTTGATTATTTAAGCAATTTCTTTATCTTTAATTTCAATATTTCTTACATGCTCAATTTTTTCCCATTTTGTATCTGGTTTTATTAAACATTTAATATTTATTAAAATCCAAGAACCCATAAATAACGGATAGCAAAGTAATCCTTTTATCATAGGTTTAATTTTTCTTTTATCTATTAGTAAAACTACAACAGCAGTAAGTATTGGTATAATAAAAGTTGCAACTAAATATCTTCCATATTGATATATAAGTTCTATACCTGTCATTTGCTCACTTGCATATAGTGCTGTATTTATTCCAAGTAATAAAAATGTTAAAATCATCATTGGAATACCCATCATATATAGTAGTCCATCAAAATTCATTAACGTTTTATGTTCTTTAACACCTTTAGCTAAATCTTTAGTGTAATGTTTCATACATTGTAAGTGCCCAACAGACCATCTAGAACGCTGAGACCAACTTTGTTTAAAACCAACAGGTTGTTCATCATATACAATAGCATCCGTTGCCCAACCAAGTCTTCTTCCTTTAGATATATTTATTAAAGAAAATTCTATGTCTTCTGTTAAGGTAATTGTTTGCCAGCCATTTGGTTTTATTACATCAAATTTTACCATAAAACCTGTACCATTTATTAATGGAGACAAACCTAAATTGTATCTTGCTAAGTGATAAAATCTGTTCATCATCCAATAAAATATTGCATATCCAGCAGAAATCCAAGAGTCTGTTGGATTCTTTATATCCCTATATCCTTGAACAATTTCTTCTCCTTGGCAAAGTTTTTTGTTCATATTTTTTATAAAATTTTTATCTACTACATTATCTGCATCAAATACACAAAAAGCATCATAATCTGCATTTTCTTCTATTTTTTGTTTTAAAAACCAGTTTAAAGCATGCCCTTTAGTTTTGTGATTTGGATCAAATCTCTTATATACTATTGCACCGTTTTCTTTTGCAATTTCTGCTGTAGCATCTGTGCAATTATCTGCAATTACATAAATATCATATAAATCTTTAGGATAATCTTGCTGAGCTAAACTTTGTACTAAATTTTTTATAACCATTTCTTCATTGTGTGCTGGTATAATTGCCATAAATTTGTGATTTTTGTTTTCAATTAATTTTTTTTCTTTTAATTTAATTAGTGAACAAAAACTCACAGCAATTTGATATAGCCAAAAAATTGTAACTATCCAAATAAGAGCTTGCTGTAAGATATACAAATATTTCATCTCTTTACTCCTCTTTTCATAGGTTTTGTTATTTCACATTTAATATTATAACAATTTTTGGTATTGAATTCAAGCTTTTATACAAAATAAATAAAAAATTAAGAATTTATCAATATTTAAAATTTATTTTTTTATATTTCAAAAGCCAGTTACAGATTTTTACATTTCTGCAACTGGCATTTTCTATTTTTTATATTATACGAAAATCTAACTTAAATTATTCGTTTTCCTCAGATTTGTATAAGTCTTTTCTTGTTAAATTTATTCTACCTTGATCGTCAATTTCATATACTTTAACAGTAACTTCATCTCCAACTTTAAGCACATCTTCAACTTTGTTTATTCTTTCATTTGAAATTTTTGAAATATGAAGTAAACCTTCTTTGTTTTCAGCAAGTTCTACAAAAGCTCCAAAAGTTGCTATTCTTGTAACTATTCCTGTGTATATTCCTCCAACCTCAATTTCTCTTGTAATATTTTCTATAATTTCTTTTGCTTTTTTTGCCCCCTCTGGTTCAGTTGAAGAAATAAATACTCTTCCATCTTCTTCGATATCAATTTTTACACCAGTTTCATCTATAATTTTATTTATTACTTTTCCACCAGTTCCAATAACATCTTTTATTTTTTCTGGATTAATTCTCATTGTAATAATTCTTGGAGCATATTTAGATAATTCTTTTCTAGGCTCTGCAA